>JAQXRJ010000028.1 GCA_029218465.1 bacterium
TTAAGTCTAATAAAAATGTTAGAAAATATGGGTAAAGATGAAATTTTTTCATACCATGGATTTGGATATATAGATGATCTTCAGAAAATAAATAGAGATAATTTATATAAATACTATAAAGAAGTATTAAAAAATAATAAGGTTGATATATTTGTTTTAGGAGATATTGATGTTGAAAATACAAAAAAAATAATATTCGAAAACTTTAAGTTTAATACTATAAAACAAAAGAAAAATGATTATATTATTACTCATGAAAAATATAGAATAAGATCAAAAAAAGTAATAGAAGAAGAAAATGTTTCTCAATCAAAACTAAGTATTGGATGTAAATTGTTTAATTTAACCAAATATGAAAGTAATTATGTTCTTCCTTTATATTCTACTATTTTAGGAGGAGGCTCTGATTCAAAATTATTTAAAGAAGTAAGAGAATCTAATTCACTTTGCTATTATATTTCATCATCTTCTAATAAATTAGATAATGTTTTGTTTATAACATCTGGTATTAGTTCGAACAATTTTGACAAAACAGTTAGATTAATAAAAAAAGGTATTAAAGATATGGAAAATGGAAAATTTAATGAAGAAGATATAAATAAAGCAAAAGTACAATATATTACAATGTTAGAAGAATTATTAGAAAACCCTTTTCAAATTATTTCTTCTTACTATTCAATGGAAATTTTAAATAATGATGATATTGAAACTAGAATAAAAAGAATAAAAGAAGTAACATATAATGATATCAAAAATATATCAAAAAAAGTACATGTTGATACTGTTTACTTATTGAAAGGGGTAGAGTAATGAAAGAAATTGTTCTTAATGGATTAGATCAAAGTGTTTTTTACGATGAAATTAATGGACTAAAGGTTATACTTATTCCTTTTGAAAATAGAAGAGATTACTATGTTAATTATACAGCTAAATATGGCTCTATTAACTTAGATTTTATTCCAAAAGGAGAATCAAAATATTATAATTCTCCTAAAGGAATTGCTCATTTTCTTGAACATAAAATGTTTGAACAAGAAGATGGAATTGATCCTTTTGTTTTTTACTCTAAATCAGGAACTGAATGTAATGCAGGTACTAGTTATACTAAGACATCTTATTATATATATGGTTTAAATAATATTAATGAAAATTTAAATTATTTAATTAATTGTATTAATTCTCCATATTTTACAGATGAAAATGTTGAAAAAGAAAAAGGAATTATTATACAAGAGATAAAGATGTATGATGATAATCCAGATTGGATATTGGAAGAGACAACGCAAAAAGCTATATTTAATAATCATCCAATTAAGTATGATATTGCTGGTTATCCAGAAACGGTTAGTATGATTACTAAGGAAGATTTATATAAATGTTACAATACTTTTTACGTTCCTAATAATATGTATTTAGTAGTATCTGGTAAGTTTAATAAAGATGAAATTATTGATATTATAAAAAATAATGAAAAGTTAAAGAATTCTTTGCCTAGTAAAGAAATGAAAAATAAAAAAATTGATGAAAAAAAATCTGTTGTAAAAGAAAATGAAGAATTATATCTTGATAATGTTGCGGTTAACAAATCAACAATTAGTTTTAAAATATCACTAAGAGATATAAAAGATAAATATGAATTTCATATGTATTTATCTGCAATAATTAGTATTTTATTTGGTGCAGGTTCATCTTTCAAAGAAGAAATGTTTAAAAAAGGTTATGCAAGTTATATTGATTGTGATAAAATGCTTATTGATGATTTTTATATAATTGAGTTTTATGCTGAACTAATGTCAAATGATGTTAAAAAGATTAAAGAAGAAATTGTTGATAGGTTAAAAAATATTGAAGTTAAAGAAGAAGAATTAAAAAGATATATAAAAGTTTTAATTTCATCAAGTGTAATAGGTAGTGATAATCCAAGAGTTTTAGCTGACGGTATAATAAGTGATCTTATTAATTTTAATACAATTATTAATGATAAAATAGATTTAATAAGAAATATGAATTTTGAAAGATTTAGAGAAATTAGAAAGTCTATTGATTTATCTAATAGTTCAATTGTAGTATTGAAAGCCAAAAACAAAAAATAATTGTTTACAAATTATAAAATGTGATTTATAATTGGAGAAAGCGATGATTCTAAGGAGTAAATTAGATTTAATTTTGAGAGAGTTAGTATTTGGTGAAAACTAATAATTAGACTAATTGAAGGTAGTAGATGAGCATAATTTCTGAGTTTAGTAAGAAATTACGTTGACTGCGTTAAAGTATTGAGGTAACAAATTATAATATATTGTTACAAACAAAGGTGGTACCACGACTAGTTCGTCCTTTATAGGATGACTAGTCTTTTATTTTTTAGGAGGTAAAATTATGTTAGATAAGAAATATGATCACATAAGTGTTGAAAATGGTAAATATGATTTTTGGTTAAAAAATGATTATTTCAAAGCAGGGAAGGATAAATCAAAGGAACCGTTTTGCGTAGTTATTCCACCTCCAAATGTTACTGGAAAACTTCATTTAGGACATGCGTGGGATACGACATTGCAAGATATTATAATTCGTTATAAAAGAATGGATGGATATGATGTATTATGGCTTCCAGGAATGGATCATGCGGCTATATCTACAGAAGCAAAAGTAGTTGCTAAATTAAAAACTGAAGGTATAGATAAATATAAATTAGGAAGAGAAGGATTTTTAAAGGAAGCTTGGGCTTGGAAAGAATGTTATTCTGAAAATATAAGAAAACAATGGGCTAAGATGGGAATAAGTGTTGATTATTCTAGAGAAAGATTTACTCTTGACGAAGGACTTAATAAAGCTGTTACTAAAGTTTTTGTTGACTTATACAATAAAGGATTAATTTATAGAGGAGAAAGAATAATAAATTGGGATCCTGTTGCAAAAACCGCTTTATCTAATGAGGAAGTAATATATAAAGAAGATAAAGGTGCATTTTATCATATTAAATATTATATTGAAGGAACTAATGAGTACTTAGATGTTGCAACAACTCGTCCAGAAACTTTATTTGGTGATACTGCTGTTGCTGTTAATCCAAATGATGATAGATATAAACACTTAATAGGTAAAAATGTTATATTACCTATTATTAATAAACTAATACCTATAATAGGTGATATACATGCAGATCCTGAGTTTGGCACTGGTGTAGTTAAAATAACTCCTGCTCATGATCCTAACGATTTTGAAGTAGGAAATCGTCATAATTTAGAAAGAATAGT
>JAQXRJ010000029.1 GCA_029218465.1 bacterium
TCCGATAATGTATTTTGTCAGCTCGCCATCGTCAAACTCGTGCGTGCGGATAAATTCCCCGGTTGCGGCAAAAACGTCATCCGTCTTTTTCAGATTCGGGTCGCGGTACGACCAGAAGATCAGCTTGCCGTTTTCCGTGCCGAATCTGCATCCGCAGCCGTACGCTCCACCGCGGACGCGCACCTGCTGATAGAGATAGTCGACGTTGACCGCGGTTTTTACGACGTTGTACGCCCCGTTGAAGTCATACCCCGCCGCCTCATAGCTCCCCGCGCGCGCAACATACTGCACCTGCGACGGGATCATTATGCCCTCGTTCTTTTTTCTCGGAACAAAGTCCTCGCCCTCGCCGAGCGGTTCGTGCGGGATTTTGTCAATCGCAGCCGTGAACCCGGGCAGAAGTTTTTCGACCTCGACATATCCCTTTTCGTCGCAGCCAATGCTGATAAGCAGCTTCGACGGGTCAAAAATGAACGCGGCGACCTTGCGCAGGCTTTCCGCGCACTCGTTGAACTTCGCGTCAATGTTTTCGTAAAGGTCCTTTATGAAAAAGTAGTAGTCAAGGCCGCCGTACGCCTGGCGGTAGCACTCCTCAGCATCAAAGTATGATACAGCTCTGGCGGACGCGTAGGAATGGCCCGAGCTCATTATCTCGCGCTGCTTTATCGACTTGATCTCGGCGAGCAGAGCTGTAATGCGCTTTTTGTCGGTGAACCTTGTAGATGTCATCACCTCGGCGAGCATGTCGAGTGCGTAGGCGATGTTCTCGGGCATTACGGAAACCTTCGCGTGGAATACGGGCAGGAACGAACCGTCCTTTCTCCTGTAAGTCCACGGAACGATCTCAACGTCGCCCGTGTTGAGCTTTATTTCAATATCGATGTCGGAAAATGTGTGCCTGTCCGTGTCAACCCCGCACAAAACGTCCGCGAGCAGTCCGACATACGGAACATATTCAAGCGGCATTTTGCCGATCTCAAACGAAAGCGTAAGGTAAGTTATTCCGTTCGTGTCGACAGCGTGATAAAGACCCCTGCATCCGCCTATAACGCGCTCTTCATTCGAGTACGGAACGCCTTCGCGCGGGATATCCTCCCTCTCAAGCGTCGGAATGCAGTTTTTCTCCTCCTCTGTCTGGGGCGCGGACTGATATTCCCGCAGAGCGTGTGTCGAGCGAACGACAGCAGCGATCTCCTCCTCCGTGAGGGACGCCTTGTACGCCGCGAGCTTTTCCTTAAGCGCGTTCTCCTTTTTCTCAAGCAGTCCTTTTTCCGGCACCATCGTCAGAAGCAGCGCATGATCGGACTCAAGAATATACTTTTTCACAAGCTCCTCGTAGTATCCCGTGCCTATCCGCGCTTTAAGCTCCGCAATATCGTCAAGCACGTGCATATACGAGAACGCCGCACTGTCGTCGTACAGCCACGACTGCATGATCGACATTACATGGAGAAGCCCGAGCGGGTATCCGCCGCCCGTCGCCTCACGGAACTCAAACTCCATCCTGTTCAGGCATGCGAGAATCGCTTTTTCGTTGATCCCCTTATCAACCTCCATGCGCAGAGTGTCGGTGACAATACCGTAAAATTTGTCCGCGTCTTTCTCGTCGGCGTTTTTTGCAACGACCGTAAACACTTCGTCGACAGCGTCCTCAAATCCCCCGTATATCTCGTCGCCGATTCCCGAGTCGATCAGAGCGTTCTTAACGGGAGCCGAGTCGGAGTCGATCAGCACGTTCGAGAGAACGCTGTACGCGCGGCACTCGAGCGAGTTGAGGGACGGTCCGGCAAGGGAGGCATACGCGAGATACGCCCTGCCGTCCGTATCCTCTTCGCTTCCGACGGGATAGGAGACCGTCTTGCGCACAGGCTCGTTTTTGCCGAAATGAGCCTGCCGCACAACTTCGGAATCCGGAGTGATCGCATCAAACTGAGAGAGATACTCTCTGTCCAGAAAATCGAGCCTCTCGTCCATATCCATATTCCCGTAAAGGAAGATATACGAGTTCGACGGGTGATAGTACCGCCTGTGGAAATCAAGATAATCCTCGTACGTCAGCGTTGGGATCACATCGGGATCCCCTCCCGAGTTTACCCCATACGTCGTATCCGGCAGGAGCGCGCTGAACAGCTCGTCATAGATCATGCGGTCAGGGGATGACACAGCTCCTTTCATCTCGCTGTATACAACGCCGCTTATTTTCAGCTCGTCCTCCGGAGTCTCCATTTCGTAGTGCCAGCCCTCCTGCATGAAAATCTCGCGCTTCTTGTAGATGTTCGGGAAGAACACCGCGTCGAGATAGACATGCATCAGATTGGAGAAGTCCTTGTCATTGCATGACGCAACGGGATAAAGAGTTTTGTCGGGCCACGTCATCGCGTTGAGGAATGTGTTGAGCGAGCCCTTTGCAAGCTGCATGAACGGGTCGCGCGACGGGAAATTTTTCGACCCGTTGAGCACGGTATGCTCGATAATGTGCGGAACCCCTGTTGAGTCCGTCGAAGTCGTGCGGAAACCCGCGCAGAACACCTTGTTTTCATCATCGTTTGAGAGAACGCATACTCTCGCGCCCGATTTTTTGTGACGGAGCACAATCCCCGCCGTTTTTATGTCAGAGATGTACTCCTCGTACATCATCTCATACGCGCCGCTGCACCCGAGATCCTTATAGCAGCTTATTTTCTTTGCCATATTTATCCTCCGTTCATATGTTGATACCTATATTATCTCCCACATCACCCGATTTGTCAAGGGAAATCAAGCGTCGGTCTATAAGTTTTACAGTTAAACAAAAACATTCATAACTGTACGGACGTTTTCGTTTTCACCTCATCGGCAAGCGTCGGAATCGGACAGCTTTTCACGGTAAAATGACCGTCTTT
>JAQXRJ010000030.1 GCA_029218465.1 bacterium
AGGGGCGTATACGCCCCTTTTTGCTGGGATGTTCAGGTTATATGGAGCGGGAAAGGATTCTAATGAGTAGAATAAGATTTGTTGTTGAGGCGGCAATTATAGCAGCTATGTATGCAGTACTGACTATTATAATTCCCGGCAGCTCCGGGCAGATACAGGTCAGAATATCGGAGGCGCTCTGTGTGCTCCCGGTTTTCACTTCCTCCGCCGTTCCGGGGGTGACAGTCGGCTGCCTTATATCCAACCTTATATTCGGCGGCAACGTATACGATATCATCTTCGGTTCACTTGCAACGCTGATAGGCGCACTTCTCGCAATGCTCTGCAAGCGTCTGCCGTATATTTCGTCAGTCCCGACGGTTATCGCGAACGCCGTGATAATTCCCGCAGTTCTCATCCTGTCCGGCGTCGGAGTGTGGGGTGAGTATCCGTTTTTTGCCCTGACGGTCGGAATAGGGGAGATCATCTCCTGCACAATCTTGGGAAGCGTACTCATATTTGTCATACGGCACAACGTCAAAATCAGAGGTATCTTGTCTGACATATAATGAAACGGGAGGCCTTTTTTCGCCTTCCATCGTCCTAATCATTGCCATTTGTGAATTTTTTTATAAATACTTGAAAATCTTAAGAAAAAGTTGTATAATGTAATCAACGGATGATGATCCGAATTCTTCATAAGGAGAAAGAATATGAAAAGATTTATTTCAATCTTGCTTGTTGCATTGATGATGGCAACTTTGCTCACATTCTCTGCAAGTGCAAAAGATCCGTTTGGTACTGTTGTTGAAGCGTCATATACCAAAACGGCTCCCGATATGAGCGATAAGCTCCCTGATTCTTCATGGGGTACTGCAGTTGCTCATGTTGACAAGAACACCAAAAACGCAGCTATCACCGACTACATGCTCGGCAGAGGCGAAACGACTGTTAAGGCTGACCAGACTCTTAACTTCGATATGTATGCAAAATGGACAGACGACACGCTGTACCTTTGCTTCACATCTCCCGACACATTTATCAGAGGTGCGGTAGAGCCCCAGCGCGGTGACGGTTTCCAGATCGACATCGTTTACGGTATATGCGATATCTCGCACTACAGCGCTCAGCTCGGCACCGACCCCAACACTTATGTTGATGCATTCAGCTATTGCGTTTCTTTCTTCGTAGATGACTACTCCATGGACTGCATGGGCGCTGCATGGAACTGCGACACGGTTCTTTCCTGGGACGAAAAGACAACTACTCTCGTAGCAAAGTTTGCTATTCCTTTCACACAGCTCGGTCTCTCCAAGAAGGACGTTGCTAAGGACGGAGACTATCTCTCCTTCTCCATGATCAGAATGGACGGCAACAAGGAAGACCCGACCGGCTACACCGGCTGGCTCGAGTGGGGCGACTTCTTCAATAAGGATAAGGGTATGGAATTAGCCGACCCCAACTTTTATGTTCCCGCTTCGATGAACACCAAGACGACATCGGCTAACTCCATTAAGCTTGTCGGCAAGAACGGAGGCACAACACCCACGACCCCCACAACTCCCGTAACACCCGCAAAGGAAGAACCCTCATCCTGGGCTAAGGCTGAAGTTGACAAGGCAATAGCGGCAGGTATCGTTCCTGAGGCACTTCAGGCAAACTATACAAAGGGTATCTCCAGAGAGAACCTCTCGAAGCTCCTCGCAAAGCTCCTTGATAAGGTATACGGCAAGGCAGCAGCAACATCTACAGCAAAGTTCAACGACACGACGGATAAGGACGTACTGTACGCCGCAAACCTTGGAATCATAAACGGTTATAAGCAGGCAGACGGCACGTATAACTTCAAGCCCGCAAACACGCTGAAGAGATCCGAGATGTCCGTAGTACTGAACCGTGTTGCAAAGCTGTGCGGAAAGACCGTAACTGGATATGACTCTGAGATCAACTTCACGGATACGGCAAGCCACTGGTGCAAGAGTGAGCTCGGCTGGCCCGTACACAGAGAAATCATCAAGGGCTACAAGGAGAGCGACGGCACATATACCTTCAAGCCTGAGAATACACTCACAACAGAGCAGACGATCCTGATGATCTATCGTGCATACGAGGCTCTGAAATAAAATATCAAATAATCGTCCCGACGAATCGGAGCATTGGAAAGTAATCGAAAGATTAGACCTGATTATGTCACCTGTCAGGCGAGACCGGACGGATAAAAAAGCGGTACTTGGCATTTTAGCCGGGTACCGATTTTTTTCGCATGTCGCATAATCATGGATCACCCCCCCGTGTGTACGGGGATAAGGCGCAAATATCCTCTCTATCCGGTTGTTTTATTGCCTCCCAGATGCCTTAGCAATTTTTTTCAAAAAAACGCCGTTTTTCACACCATGGCTTTATCGCTTTTCTTTCCGCTTTCCCGAGTCCCCGCCCATAAAAAAGCGGGATTTTGTTGCATTATGTATGTTTTAGTGGTATAATTTATTTTGTAAACTGAAGAGGGTGGGTAATATGAGAT
>JAQXRJ010000031.1 GCA_029218465.1 bacterium
AGTGTAGTACATGTTGATTCTTCAAGAGGAATGGTAGAATGGTGTAAAGAAAATGCATCAGCAAGCAATTTAAATGATAAACCAATTAGGTATATTGTTGATGATGTTGTTAAATTTGTTAAAAGGGAAATAAGAAGGGGAAATAAATACGATGCAATAGTAATGGATCCTCCGAGCTATGGAAGAGGATCAAATGGTGAGGTTTGGGATATTGAAAAAAATCTATTGGGTTTATTAAGATTGTGCAATGAAATATTAGTAGATTATCCATTATTTGTAATAATTAACACATATACAACAGGTTTGTCTAAAGAAGTTTTTGTTAATATTCTTAATGAAACTATAGGAAAAAATAGGAATGGAAAAATATATTCTGAAGAGGTCGGTATACCTATAAAAAATAGTAACCTAATTTTACCTTGTGGAATTTGTAGTAGGTATGAATCTAATGAATAATTTAAAAATCTTATATGAAGACAATCATATAATAGTAGTAGTAAAACCCCCTAATGTACTAAGTCAAAGCGATAATACTAATGATATTGATATGCTGACAATAATAAAAAAGTATATAAAAGAAAAATATGAAAAACCAGGAAATGTTTATTTGGGCCTTGTACATAGATTAGATAGACCTGTTGGCGGAATAATGGTTTATGCAAAAACTTCTAAATCAGCATCAAGACTGTCTGAACAAATAAGAAATAGAACATTCAAAAAAGAATATATTGCTGTTGTGCATGGATTATTAAAAAATAAAAAAGGGAGTCTTGAAAATTATATTTTAAAAAGATCTGATAATACTAGTGTCATATGTGATTCAAAAAAAGGGAAAATAGCAAAATTAAATTATAAAGTAATAAATCAGGACTTAAAAAATAATCTATCACTAGTGTCAATTGAATTGCTAACAGGAAGACATCATCAAATAAGAATTCAATTTTCAAATATAGGTCATCCGTTATTTGGAGATCAAAGATATGGATATCAAGATAAAAAACAAATTGCACTTTTTTCGAATAAAATTAAGTTTATTCATCCGACAAAAAAGGAAAAGATGGAATTTGAATATTATCCTAAAGAACAAGAAAATGAAGTGTGGAAAATGATTAAAAATGTAAAGTAGAACTGTAAATTTTGTACAAAAGATAAAAAATATTGCAATTTTTATCTTTTTTTGTTATTATGTAAATAAGATAGAAAAGGGAGATGTTTATTAATGAATATTTTTGAATATATGAGTTTTAATCTTGAATGGTTTTTAACTGTTCCAGGAATGTTAATTACACTAGGAGTTGTTTTACTACTTATAGCTTTGATTGTTTTGATAACATCTGGTAAAAAAGATAATGATGAAGAAGTACAAAATGTTATATCTAATGATCCTAATCTAATGAATGATTATAATAATTTTGCTCAAAATCAAATGAATGTTCCTAATATGGAAAATATACAAAACTTTAATTCAGAGCCAGTTCAAGTACCTAGTTTTAATAGTGTTCAACCTGTTTCAGAAACTAATCAAAATTCAATTTCGTTTCAGTCACAAGCAAATACCGTTGTGTCAGATGTACCAAATCAGATGCAAAGTACACCTACTACTAGTAATGCTTTTGACAATCAGCCAATTACGAATGAACAAGTAATGAATGATGCTAATATTAAAGAAATAAATATACAATCTCAACCTCAGACTCAACCTCAGATTAATATTCCAGTTCAACCACAAGTAGATTTTAATCAACAGTCTGAAACTACACCAACTTTTAATATTCCAAATGTTGGTATTCCAAAAGTTGAAGAGCCTTCATCTGTTCAAGTAGAAAATACTCAGCCATCAGTATCTATTTATGGTGGTGCTAGTCCAATTTCAAATGTGTATAATAATGAGCCACAAGCAAAACCTGTAATCTATGGTGGTGCAGATCCACTTGAAAATACTTCTCCAATTCCAAAAGTTGAACCTACACCTGTTGTTCCTCAATTTGAGGCAAAAGTAGTTGAACCGATTGCAGCTCCAGAACCAGTAATTCCAACTCCAATTGTATCAAATGTTGAGCAACCAATTGTTGATAATTCATTCAATAATACAACCAGTGAACAACCAGTACAGTCACCGTTGTTTACTACTCCAGTTCAACAAACTACGAATGAGCAAGTTCAAAATAACAATACTAATAAATCTGTTTCTGAAATTGAAACATTAGAGTTTTAAGACCATTTGGTCTTTTTTCTTTTATATTTTTTGGCACTCAAACTTGACAAGTGCTAAAAAATGAATATAATTATTAGTAGAGGTGATTTTTATGTTTCAAGAAAAAGAAGAAAACGTACTTGAAAAATATGGAAGAGACATAACTAATGCAGTAAAAGATGGAAAAATTGATCCAGTTATTGGAAGAGATGAAGAAATTAGAAGTATTACAAGAGTATTATCTAGAAAAACAAAAAATAATCCAGTATTAATTGGAGAACCAGGTGTTGGAAAGACCGCAATTGTAGAAGGACTTGCATTGAGAATTATGAAAGGCGATGTACCTGAGTCTTTAAAAAATAAAAAAGTTTGGGAACTTGATATGGCGAGCTTAGTTGCAGGTGCAAAATATAGAGGAGAATTTGAAGAAAGATTAAAAAATGTATTAAATGAGATAAAAAAAAGCGATGGTAATACTATTATGTTTATTGATGAAATACATATGATAGTTGGAACTGGTGCTGAAGGCGCAATGGATACTTCTAATATTTTAAAACCAATGCTTGCAAGAGGAGAAATTCATGTTATAGGTGCTACTACATTAAATGAATATAGAAAATTTATAGAAAAAGATGGAGCACTTGAAAGACGTTTTCAAAAAATAATAGTTTCTGAACCTACTGTAGAAGATACAATTACTATTTTAAGAGGTTTAAAAGAAAAATTTGAAATTCATCATGGAGTTACAATTCAAGATAAAGCAATAATCTCTGCTGCAACTTTGTCAAATAGATACATAACTGATAGGTTTTTACCAGATAAAGCAATTGATTTAATTGATGAAGCTTGTGCAACTATAAGAGTACAAATGGATTCAGTACCAACAGAATTAGATAAATTAACAAGAGAAATAATGAAATTACAAATTGAAAAAGAGGCTATTAAAAAAGAAAAAGATGAGTTATCTTTGAAAAGATTATCTGAAATTGAATCTAAAATATCAACTTTAAAAGAAAAAGAAAAAGTATTAAAAGAATCATGGAATAAAGAGAAAACTATAAATGAAGATATAAAACATAAAAAGAAAGAAATAGAACAAGCAAAATTTTCACTTGAACAAGCAGAAAATGAATATGATTTAGAAAAAGCAGCAAGATTAACTCATGGAGTAATACCAAAACTTGAAAAGGAATTAAATGAATTAAGGGAATCACAAAAAACTAAGCTTTTAAGTGATACTGTAACAAAAGAAGATATAGCATCTGTAATATCTAAATGGACGAACATTCCAATAAGTAAATTAATAAGTAGTGAAAAAGAAAAACTATTGTCTTTAAAAGATAATATGGAAAAGAGAGTAATAGGTCAAAGTGAAGCTTTAAAGCTTGTAAGTGAGTCAATAATAAAAAGTAGAAGTGGGATAAAGGATCCTAATAAACCTATTGGTTCATTCATGTTTTTAGGACCAACTGGTGTTGGAAAAACTGAAGTTGCTAGAACTCTTGCATATGAACTTTTTGATGATGAAAAACATATGATAAGAATTGATATGAGTGAATATATGGAGAAATTTAGTGTTTCTCGTTTAATTGGATCACCTCCAGGATATGTAGGATATGAAGAAGGCGGTCAATTAACAGAAGCTGTAAGACGTAATCCATATAGTATAATTTTATTTGATGAAATAGAAAAGGCACATCCAGAAGTATTAAATCTATTATTGCAAATTCTTGATGATGGTAGAGTAACTGATTCAAATGGTAGATTGGTTGACTTTAAAAATACTATTATTATTATGACGTCTAATGTAGGAAGTGAATATGTTTTAAACGATTCAAAAGAAAAGGTTATTGATGAAATAAAAAAATACTTTAGACCAGAATTTATTAATCGTATTGATGAAGTTATAGTGTTTAATGCTTTATCAAAGGATGCAATATCTAAAATAATTGATAAAATAATAAAAGAATTAGAGTTTAGATTAAAAGATGATAATATTAAACTTAAAATTAGTGATAAAGCAAAAGATTACTTAGTAAGTAATGGATATGATGTAGCATTTGGCGCTAGACCATTAAAAAGATTAATTAGTAGAACTATTGAAGTAGAATTGTCTAATATGATTATCAATAATAAAATAAAACCTAATAGTAGTTATCTAATAGATTTTGTTGACAACAACTTTACAATAAAAATTAACTAAATGAAAAAAAGAAGAAATATGTATTGAATTGTTTCTTCTTTTATGTTATACCTAAGCTAGAAAGGATAGGAATGTAAAATGAAGAAAAAATTAAAATTATTTGTATTTGTTCTAATTGCGCTTTTTGCGGGAATGATTGGTGTAAATGCACTTGAAGTTAATGTAACTAGTGAAGATGCTTTAGCAAGTTGTTTAGCTACAAAAGATAACACTTGTATATTAACAAATGATATCAGTTTAAATAGTTCAATTGATATTAATGTAAATGGTAGTGTGGTTCTTGATTTAAATGGACATACTATTAAAACAGATGCTAATATGGTTTATGCAGGAGGAATGTTAATTGTTTTCCATGGAACAACATTAACAGTAAATGATTCAGTTGGTACTGGTAAAATTACTACTAGTATTGAAAATGATAATGTATATGCAGCATTACAATTAACAAAGAAAGGTGAAAATGATGATACAAATCCCGCTAAAATAATTGTTAATGGTGGTAATATCGTTGGTTATTATTATGGATTAACAGGAAATGGTTCTAATGTAGAAGGAAATCGTCGTGGAAATACTGAAGTTATAATTAATGGAGGTAAAATAGAATCAATAATGGGTCCTGGAATCTATCAACCTCAGATTGGTACAATGACTATTAATCAAGGAGAAATAAAAGGAATTACTGGTTTAGAAATACGTTCTGGTAAATTAATTATAAATAATGGTACTATTATTGGTTCATCAGATAAAGACGTATTTAATGTTGTTAAGAATGGTAATGGTACAACAACTGATGGTGTTGGTATTGCCGTTGTTCAACATACAACTAAAAATGCGATTTCTATTGAAATAAATGGTGGAACAATTAGAGGATATCATGGACTTTATGAAATGAATGTTCAAGAAAATGAAAACATTGAAGAATCATTAACTTTCAAAATAACTGGTGGTACATTTGAAGGACTAGGAAATGGTGATGCTGCTCCATATTCTATATATGTAGAGGATTTGGTTAAATTTGTATCAGGAGGTACTTATAATATTCAAATAAATAATGAATATTTAGCAAATGATACTATTAAACAAGTTAAGAAGAATAATGTTTATGTTGTAGAAGAAAATAAAGTTCTTGCAAGTGAAGATGATAAAATTTCATTAGAAAGTAAAGATGCTTTACCAATAAACTATTCATTAGAGATTAAAGTTGCTGATAAAGATGTAACAGCTGAGGTTAATAAAAATGTAACTGAAGCATATAAAAATAGTAAAGTTGCTAAAGATGTTAAATTATTAGCTGTGTATGATATTAGCGTTTTAGATGAAAATGATGAAGTTATTCCTATAGAAGATGGAAGCTTTAAAGTATCTATAGCAATTGGTCAAGAAATGCAAAAGTATGATGTTTATAAAGTTGTATATATTGAAGATGGAAAAATAAAAGAAACATTAGATGCTAAATTAGTTGATGGTAAAATAGTATTTACTACTACTCACTTTAGTGAATATGCAGTTGTTGGATATAATAATGTTAAAGTTGAAAATCCAAAAACATTAGATAACATTGCATTATTTATAAGTATAGCTTCAGTAGGTGCTGCATTAACTATTATTTCTTCAAAAAAACTATTAAAAAATATGTAATTGAAAAAAAGAATGACCTCATTCTTTTTTTTGTGGCGATATTCTAATAGAATATTTAGATGTTAATTTATAAAATTTATTTCATTCTTTTGTTCTATATCATAAATTTAATATCATCATAATATAATTTATTGTAGAAAGGAATGATATAATATATATGGAAACACTTAAAGTATCCAGTAAATCCAATCCAAATAGTGTTGCAGGAGCACTTGCTAATGTTTTTAGAGAAAAAGGAAGCGTTGAAATACAAGCAGTAGGTGCGGGAGCACTTAATCAAGCAATTAAAGCAAGAGCAATAGCAAGAGGATTTGTCGCACCCAGTGGTAAAAATTTGATATGTATTCCTGCTTTTTCTGATATAACTATTGAAGGCGAAGAAAGAACTGCTATAAAACTAATTGTAGAAGCTAGGTAGGCTTCTTTTTATATTTTTGAGTATTAAAAATTCTTTTTTTCATATAATAATTATGAAAATGAAAATGATTTTATAAAAAAATTGAACAAATATTTGACAAAATGTGATTAATGTGTTATAATACAAGCACATTTAAGGGGTATAGATAGAAGGGGTTGAATATATATGAAACAAGGTTATATCTTTGAATATTTAAATGAAAATGATTTTAGAAAAAAAGAAAGAACAGTAAGAAAGTATAATATGCTTGCTTATAAAAAACTAGTTTTTGAATATTATCCAGAAATAAGAAATGGTAATTTTTTAGGAGAAAAAGTATCAGTTAATAAAAAAGAGAATACGTCTGATTATGAATTAAAACTTCCTACAGATGAGTTGTTTGCTAAAGTTCATGGAGAAATTAGAGTTCATTATACTGTTTATGAAGATAAAAAAATTGTATTGCTTACTAATATAACTCCTGAGGGAATATTAGATGAAGCTCACAGAACTGAATTATCTACATACAAAGGAGTTATGATATCTAAATCAAATCCAGAAAAGGATATGTTTAAAGTAAACTTATTAAATATGTTACAAAAATAGTCTTAAAGACTATTTTTTTTTAAATTTTTATTTTATAATTAATATGGTGATAATATGAATAGTAAAGGATATACATTAGTAGAAGTATTAGCTGTAATAACAATATTAGGAGTGCTTTTATTAATAGCAGTTCCATCGATAAGTAAATTGCAAGAAAATGTTAATAATAGAATTAAAGAAAAAGACGAAGAATTATTTGAACAATTAGTAAAACAAAAAATAATGAGTAACATAAACATTACAATTGATGGTGAAAAAAAATTTAAATTATCAGATATTGATAAAAATAAATTAAATGGTGTGTATGATGAAGAACACTCTAAAGTAATAGTCTCTAAATGTGGATATGATGATTATGATGATTATACATGTTCGTATGAAACTATATTAACAGAAAAAAAGGGGTGAAATTATGAAAAATAATAAAGCATTTACACTAATAGAATTAATTGTAATTATTACTTTAATAGGTGTTATTCTTTTATTTGCACTTCCAAATGTTACATCTACTTTAGACAGAAACAAAAAAGATGTAATGATAAATGATGCAAAGGATTTTATAGAAAAAACAAAAAATTATTTATTATTACATTCAGATGAATATCCAAACAAGGATGTTACTACTACTTTTCTTTTTTTGAAAGAAGTGGATTTAAGAAATGAAATAGATACTTCCCCTTATGGAAAAAAATATGATAGAGAATGTTCTTGTGTAGCTGTTAAATATAATGAGAATTCAGGAATTGTAAATTATAGCTATTCTGTATATTTAATTGATGGAAATAATAAAGTAGATGCTTCTTTGTCAGAATTAAATAGTGATAATAAGTATAAAAAAATAGCAGAATCAAATGTATGTAATGTAAATAAATGTAAAGAAATGTAAAGAAATAAAAATGTATTTTTATATAATTGACTATTTGTATAACTCGTGATATTATTAAAGTACAAAAATAGAAAGGAAGGTTATATATTATGAAAAATAAGAAAGGATTTACTTTAGTAGAATTATTAGCTGTTATTGTTATCTTAGGAGTATTGTTACTAGTTGCTGTTCCTAGTGTTACAAGAGTAATTAGCAATTCTAGAATTAATGCTGATAAATCAGAAGCATTACAAGCAGCAGATTTATTGACAACTTGTGGTCTAAATGAAGGAGCTAGTTATACAACTAATTGTACAGGTAACGGTCTAGCTAATTATTTGGATAAGTCTTCAGTTTCTGCGACAGTTGAATGGGCAACTAGTAGTACATATTCATCTCAATTAATAAAAAAATTTGAATTTACAGGAACAAACGGTAACAAATTTACTATTACTGGTACAGCGTGTAGTATTTCATCAGTAAAAACAGCTTTGAATGCTTTATCTTCAACAACAACATCTGGAACTTGTTCATAAAATAATGATTTCTAAGATCCATAATTGGGTCTTTTTTCTTTTGACTTTTTTTGATATAATTCTTTTGGTGATGTATATGTTAATAATTGGGTCTCATGTTTCATTTAATAAAGATGAACAGCTTTTAGGGAGTTTAAAAGAAGCATTAGAGTATGGTGCGAATACCTTTATGTTTTATACAGGTGCTCCTCAAAATACTAAAAGGATTCCTATAAATGATTTATTAACTTTTAAGGCACTTGAATTAATGAAAGCTAATGGTATTGATTATTCTAAAGTAATAGTTCATGCTCCATATATAATTAATCTTGCTAATAAGAAAGATTTAGATAAGTATGAATTTTCTGTTAGATTTTTAACTGAAGAAGTTGAAAGATGTGAACAACTTGGAATTAAATATATGGTACTTCATCCTGGAAGTCATGTGGGAGAAGGTGAAAATACTGGTCTTTCTAATATAATAAATGGGCTTAATGAAATAATAGCGAATACTGATATTGAAAATAATTCTGTTACTATACTTTTAGAGACTATGGCAGGTAAAGGAACTGAATTAGGTGTTAATTTTGATCAAATAAAAACAATAATAGATAATATTAAGAATAAAAATAGAATTGGTGTATGTATGGATACATGTCATTTAAATGATTCTGGATATGATGTTAGTAATTTTGATTCTATTTTAGATGATTTTGATAAAAAAATTGGACTTAATTATTTAAAATGTATTCATATAAATGATAGTAAAAATAATATAGGCGCTCATAAGGATAGACATGAAAATATAGGATTTGGATATATTGGCTTTGATAATTTAATAGATATAATTTATAATCCTAAAATTGAATCTATTCCTAAAATATTAGAAACTCCATATATTGAGAAATATCCTCCATATAAAGAAGAGATAGAAATGATTAGAAATAGAGACTTTAATCCAGAATTAAAAGAAAATATAATAAAAAAACAGCTTAGCTGATTTTTTTCTTTAAGTCTAAATATAACATATATAATTTGTTAAATGTGTCTTTTTCTAAAACTTCTTTTAATTCATTAATAAGTTCTTTAGGATTTCCTTTATAAAACTCTCTCCAATAATTTTTGGCATACACATATAAAATTTTTGAATCTTTTTTACTTATATTTATATTTTTTTTCTTTCCAAACTTTATAATATCATCTTCAGTTAATTTATTTATATAGTCTTTGATAATAATTTCGTACATTTTTTTCCTCCTATGAAAATATATGCAATAAGTTTTAAAATATTAGGTAAACTAATATTGGTGATTGTTTTGAAAAAAAATAATATTAAAAAATCTAAGACTAAAAAAAACAAAAGTATCAGTAATAGAAGATTAATTTTTCTTGCTATATGTATAGTTTTTTGCTTTACATTAATATCTATATATTTATCAAAATTAATACTTATTGATGGTAAAAGATTTAAAGTTTCTTTAAAAGAAAAACAAGAACAAATAATTTATTCAGATAGTGCGCCTAGAGGAAGAATATATGATAGAAATCATAAGCTATTAGTTGATAATAAAGCTATACCTATAATAGTTTATAATAAGAGTAAAAAGATTTCATCAATGGAAGAAATCAAATTGGCACATAAAATTTCAAAGATAATTGATGTTGATTATGAAAATCTATCACTAACTAATTTGAAAGAATTTTGGATTATTCAAAATAAAGAAAAAGCTAATTCTAAAATAACTGAAGAAGAATGGACAAAATTAAAAAATAGAAAACTTAATCAAGATGATATATATAACTTAAAAATTGATAGAATCTCTGAAGAAGATTTAAGTATATATAATGATTCTGATAAAAAAACTGCATATATTTATTATTTAATGAATAAAGGTTATTTTTATGATGAGAAGATTATTAAGAATAATGCAAGCGATAGTGAATATGCGTATATTGCAGAGCATAAAGATGAGTTAAATGGTTTTGATGTTTCATATACTTGGGAAAGAGTTTATTTATATGGCGACACTTTTAGAACAATGCTTGGTAATATTTCTTCAATTTCAGCTGAAAATAAAGAAGAATTTTTATCAAAAGGCTATAAATTGAATGATATAGTTGGTGTTAGTTATTTAGAAAAACAATATGAGAGTATATTAAAAGGCTCTAAAAGTAAGTATAAATTAGAGAATGGCATTAGAACTTTGATAGAAGAAGGAAGTCGTGGTAATGATATTGTTTTAACAATTGATATAGAACTTCAACAAGAAGTAGAAAGAATATTAAAAGAGCAAGTTATTATTGCTAAAAAGCAATCTTCTACTAAATATTACAATAGAAGCTATGTAGTAATACAACAACCTAATACAGGGGAAATACTTGCAATGAGTGGTATTCAAGTTGTTAAAAATAATAACGAATATAAAACATATGATGTTACTAGTGGTATAGTTACTAATCCAATGACAGTTGGAAGTGCAGTAAAGGGTGCTTCTATGATTGTTGGATATTCTACAAACGCAATTAAAATCGGAGATGTTATGACTGATAATTGTGTAAAGATTTTTTCTAAACCCGCTAAATGTTCATGGACTAAATTAGGCAATTTAGATGATATAAATGCACTTGCATATTCCTCTAATATTTATCAGTTTAAAACTGCTATGAAAGTTGATGGACATAATTATGTATATAATGGTAAATATACAGCTAAAGAATCAACTTTTGATACTTATAGAAAAGTATTTAATGAATTTGGACTTGGTTCTAAAACTGGTATAGATTTACCTGTAGAAAGTATTGGAAACATTGGTAAGAGTACAAGTGCTGATTTGCTTCTTAATTTTGCTATTGGACAATATGATACATATACAACAATGCAATTATCACAGTACATGAATACATTCGCATCTAATGGAAATAGGTACGCGCCTAGATTGTTAAAAGCTGTATATGATGGAAGCAAAGATGATTTATCAACTCTTCTATATGAAGTTGAGCCTGTATTATTAAATAAAGTTAATGTAGATATTAAATATATTCAAAGAGTTCAAAAAGGGTTTATTGCGGTAGTTAAATATGGAACAGGTAAAAACATAATGGGTTCCATAAATAAACCAGCAGGAAAAACAGGTACAAGTGAATCTTTTTTAGATACTAATAATGATGGTATAGTAGATACTGAAACACTGTCTAATGCCTTTGTTGGATATGCTCCGTATGATAATCCGGTTATGACTATCGCTGTTACTTCTCCTGATTTAGTTGATCCAAAAAGTGGTACAAACTCTAGAAGTTATGCTAATCATAAAATATCAAGATTAATTTCTGAAAAGTTTTTTGAACTTTATAATGGCTAGACTTTTAATACTTATTATGATATTATTTATCTATCAAAATTATGCACTTAATTTACTAATGTATATTTAAGTGTATTTTATTATTTAGGATGTGAAAATATGAAGTCTATAGTTAAGATTAATGATAAAAATAATATAAGTTATTATTCTAATAATTGTGACGGATTTATTCTTGGATTAAAAGGCTTTTCAGTTGATTATGAAGAATTTACTATTTTAGAAATTGAGAATTTAGTTAATACTTATAGCAAAAAAGACATATTTATTTCTATTAATAAAAATATATTTAATGATGAGCTTGTTTTACTTAAAGAATCTTTAATGAAATTATCAATGTTAAATATAAAAGGAATTTTATTTTATGATATGAGTATTCTTTATCTAAAAAATAAATATAGTATAGAAATAGATTTAGTATGGAATCAAACTCATATGGTCACAAATTATAATACATGTAATTATTATTATAATAAAGGTGTTAAATATGGGTTTATATCAGGAGAATTAACTATTGATGAGATTTTAGAAATTAACAATAAATCAGATATGAAATTTATGACTTTAATAATAGGCCATCAAATTATGTCTCATTCTAAAAGAAAATTATTGACAAATTATTATAAAAGCATTAATAAAGAATTTGATAATAAGGAGAAATATATTTCTGAAAAAACGGGTAGTTATATTGTAAAAGAAAATGAAACTGGTACTACTTTTAAAACAAATGATATAGTAAATGGAATAATTTTTATAGATAAGCTAAAAAAGTTAGATTATGTTGTTATTGATGAGGATTTGATTGATAAAGAAATAATTAAGAAATTACTAATTTGTGTTTATAAAAACGATATTGAGAATAGTATTGAACTTATTGGAGATAATACATCTTTCTTTAATAAGAAGACGATCTATAAGGTAAAGAAGGGTACTAAATGATGAAAAGAATAGAGTTACTATCTCCTGCAGGAGATTTAGAAAGACTAAAAATAACGCTTTTATATGGTGCTGATGCAGTATATATTGGTGGGAAAGATTATAGTTTAAGAGCTAATGCAACAAATTTTAGCATAGATGAAATAAAAGATGCTTGTGTTTTTGCTCATTCTTTAAATAAAAAAGTTTATTTAACTCTTAATATTGTTTTTCATAATGAAGATATTGATGGAGTAGATCAATATATAAAAAAAGTAGTAGAAGCAGGAATAGATGCTTTTATAGTAAGTGATCCATTTATAATTAGTCATATAAAAAGTAAGTATAATGTTGAGGTTCATCTTAGTACTCAATCTTGTACAACGAATAAATATAGCACGTTGTTTTTTAAAAATGAAGGAGTAGATAGAATTGTTCTTGCTCGTGAATTATCAAAAAAAGAAATAGAAGAAATAATAAAAGAAACAAATGTAGATATAGAAGTTTTTATACATGGTGCAATGTGTACTTTTTATAGTGGAAGATGTTGTTTATCAAATTATTTAACTAATAGAGATTCTAATAGAGGAGGATGTTCTCAAGTATGTAGATTTGCTTTTGATATAGAAAATGAAAAACAAAAATTTACTATTGCTACTAAAGATTTAAATATATCAAACTATATAAAAGATTTAATTGATATTGGAGTTTCATCTTTAAAGGTTGAAGGAAGAATGCGTTCTATTTATTATTTAGCAACTGTAATAGGAACTTATAGAAAAATAATAGATGCTTGTTATGATAATAAATTAACTACTGACTATTTACAAGAACAGCTTAAAGTATTAAATAGAGTAGCAAATAGAGAAACTTCTACTCACTTTTTTGATAAGGAAGCAGATTATTCTGATCAATATTATACTGGCAGACAGGAACTATCTAATCAAGATTATCTTGGAATTATAATTAGTTATGATAAAGCTAGTAAAGTTTTAACTTTAATAGAGAGAAATTATTTTGAAAAAGGACAGGATGTAGAAATATTTACACCAAATGGGGATGTAATTAAGTTTAGTATTGACGAAGTATATGATGAAGATTTAAATCCAATTTCAGTTGCAAGACATCCAGAACAAATAATTAAAATAAAGTTAGATACTAATATTAAAATAGATAAATATTCAATGATGAGAGTAGGTGTGTTAAATGACTAATTTATCAAAATATGCATGTAGTAATACAGATGCGATAAGACTTTATAATGAGATAGAAGACATAAGACCTGCTTTTTTTCATGATTCTGATAGGATAATTTATTCTCCATCTTTTAATAGATATATCGATAAAACACAAGTGTTTTCGTTTAAAGATAATGACCATATAACAAAGAGAATCACACATGTAATAATGGTTAGCAAAATATCAAGAACTATAGGAAGACTTCTTAATTTAAATGAGGATTTAATAGAAGCTATTGCACTTGGACATGATGTAGGACATTGTCCCATTGGACATGTTGGAGAATCTTTTTTAAATAAAATAGCAAATAAGTATCTAAATGAATCATTTATGCATAATATACAAAGTGTAAGAAATTATATGTATATAGAAAATAATGGTAAAGGTTTAAACCTTACCATTCAAGTGTTAGATGGTATAATGTGTCATAATGGAGAAGTGCTTAATAATATTTATGAACCAGTAAAGAAAACAAAAGAAGATTTTTTGAAGGAATATAACAATGCTTTGATAGATAGGGATGTCTCTTTAAAGATGAGACCAATGACTCTTGAAGGCTGTGTAGTTAGAATAAGTGATGTTATTGCGTATATTGGCAAAGATATTGAAGATGCAATAAGACTTAATATTATTAAAAGAACTGATATTCCATCAGACATTGTTGAAATTTTAGGTAATAATAATAGGGATATTGTCAATAATATAATATTGGATATAGTAAAAGAAAGCACTAACAAACCATATATAAAGATGAGTAGTAAAGTATTTCATGCGGTTAATAAATTAAAAGATTTTAATTATAAAAACATTTATTATAAGGCAAATACTAAAGAAGGAGGGAATTATTATAATCATGCATTTGAAGATTTGTTTAACAAATATTTAGAAGATTTGAATAATAGTAATATAGATAGTTCTATATATAAAAATTTTTTATCACATATGAATGAAGATTATAAAAATGGTACAAAAAACGAGAAGATTGTAATAGATTATATAGCAGGAATGACAGATGATTACTTTATAAATGAGTATAATAGGTTATTAAACTGTAAGTAAAAACAATTGACAAAAATACCGTTATGTAGTATCATTATGAGGAATTTGCAAAAGAGGTGTTCAAAATGAAAGAAAAGAAGATTTACTTAACTCAAGAAGGTTTTGAAGAACTTAAAAGTGAGTTAGATGTTTTAATAAATGTAAAAAGGCCTGAAAATATACAGGCAATTAAAGAAGCGAGAGCATTAGGAGATTTATCGGAAAATGCAGATTATGACGCTGCAAAAAATGATCAAGCTGAAATTGAAGGAAGAATAAAGAAAATTGAAAAAATGCTTGAGAATGTTGAAATAATAGAGAAACCTAATTGCGATAAGGTTGGACTAGGCACTACTGTATCAATTAGATATGTAGATGATGAAGATGAAACTGATGAATATAAAATTGTTGGTAGTCAAGAAGCAGATCCATTTGAAAGTAAAATATCTAATGAATCTCCAATAGCTAGGGCTATTATGAATAAAAGAGTTGGAGATATAGTTGATGTTGAAAGTCCTAATGGAGTTTATCAAATAGAAATAATAGATATAAAATAATCAATAAATAAGAGATGAATAAGAAAACTCTTATTTTTTATTTACAATAATAAAAGATGTGTTATACTTAATGTGAATATAGATATTATTTAATAATAAGGGTTAGGAGATGAATAGACTATGAGTTTTTTTAAGAATGATGTTGGAAGACCATCAAATAAAACATTAGAAAAAAGAAGACTTGTCTGCTTTTTAGGAGTAATACTAGTAATATTATTAATAGTTGGGATAGTTATGTATTTTAAAAATTCAAATTTATCAGATGATGAAATTTCTGGTTCTGGAATGAATGTAACAATTAATTCAGATGATGATGATATCGAAGACATAATAGATCCAAAAGATGATGAAAACTTAAATGAGATAGATATTGTATTAGAAAATGAAGATGATAATCTTGAATTTAAAATAGACGATAATGAATGGGATGAGTGGGATGAATAGAAGAATAACTAAATTTTTATTTATAATTGCAATATTGATTAGTTTTGGATTTTGTAGTAATGTAAGTGCAGAGTCTTGTAAAAAAACAACAATGTATGCTAGAAGAGATAGTATCTTAAGAAAAAGATATAGTAAAAATAATAAAGCAGATAATATTGTAAATGATGGAATAGTTGTTGCTGTTGTAAAGGGTACTAAATTAAAAGTTGAAAAATGTCCTAATGAATATTACTATAAAGTTAAAATTGATAGTTCAGATAAAATAAATAAAAATAATTATTTAAGTGATAAAGAAGGGTATATTTTGAAAACTAATTTATCTGAGGATTTTGTTGAGCAGGATAAAAAAGAAGATAAATCATTAAAGGTTTCAGAAAAAACTCTTATTGCAAGAAATGCTGTTTATTTGTATAAAATATCAAAAAATAATAATAATAAAATAAAAATTAAGTATCCTACTGTCGATGCATTAAATGAAAATAAAATTACTGTTAAATATAATAATATAATTTATCCAAATCCCGATAAAACTTTAAATAATAAATTTAATGATAATGCTTGGAAAAAGGATTATTATAAAAGTACAGAAACGGGAAAAAAGTTAAAATTAGCCGCAAAAGATGCATTAAGAATGACAGGATACAATTTTCTTGTAAAAGGTAAAACTAATACTAGTGGAGTGTATTATATGTCTTGCTCTGGGTTTGTTGATTCTATAATGAAAGCTACATTTAGAGTAAGAACATATAAATATAAAACAAATCCTGAACAAAAACAATTATTTTGGGTTAGTGACTATGTTAAAACTAATTCTAATAAGTATTATGATATGAGCTCAGAAAATGAAAAAATGTTCTATAAAGTAAAAGAGATAAATAATAAATCTAAATCTCAAAAGATGGCAACAACTTATATGCAAACAGGAGATATTTTAGCTGGTAATAGTTATCAAGGTGAAGGACACGTAATGCTATATATTGGAGATGGAATTATTGTTCATTCTACCGGTTTAACTACAGATGCAGATGTAGAAAATGGTTTAAGAATAGATTTTGCAAATAAGGGATTTAAAAATGTTAAAGAGAACTATTATACTTTATTAGGCAATAGATTTGATAAATCAATTAATTTAGTAAGATTAAAAAAAGGAATTGCAAAAGCAAAAAGAAAATTTGTCTTATCATCAGATAAAACAAAAATATTTAAAAAGGATCTTAATAAAAATCAAAATAATAATCAATCTTCGCCAAAATAGAAAAAAATATGTATAATTGTTTTGAATAATTGCTGCAAGTTAAAATATATATATATAAAGTGTAAGCTAGAAAAATTTTCTAGCTTTTTAGTCGACTTTTTTTAGTAAGTTATACTTGTATAGAATAAACGATAAAAACTATGCATATTTATTCAACATCTAATAGTGAAATTTATTTTTTTAGATAAATTGTTTTATTAAGGTGCGATAAAGCGTTGAATAATATAAATAATAAAAAAAGAATCATGTATTAAATCTTTAACGCTTTTTATTGTTTTATATGGACATTTGTGATAGCATATTACTCATCGAAAGAGGGAACTTTTATGTATGAAGATGTTATATTAAAATGCATTCATGAAATCAGTGATGATGAAGAAAAAAATTTTCTTGTAATTAAAAAATATTTCAGCAATTATAATATTTCGATTGATGATATTTATTCTGAAATTTGTAAATGGATTAAAGAAGAAATGCTAATATATGAGAGATATGCAACGCCGTTGTTAATTTCTCTTATTAATAATGGAGTTGATTTTTATAGACCTGGTCTTTATGAAGATTCAGTTTTATTTGATACATTATGTTTGGGTTTTAAACTTGAAAACTTTAAAAAAATATTAAATGCATTTATAAAAAACGGTCTAGATATTAATAAAAGATTTAAATCACAAAATAAATCGTATTCAATTTTAGAATATTTAATGCTTTCAGACAATTATAAAGAAGATATATCAGAAATATATATGCTATTAATTGAATGTGGATATAAAACGACGCTTAAGGATACTTTTTTTGATGAATATTTTAAAAAACAGGATTATTCTTCTAGCAATTATATTCAATCAATGAAAGACAAAGTCAAAGCAATTTACGATAGGGAAATAAGAAAAAATAGTATAAATATTGATGAAAAAATAATTAATTCTGATTTAACAACTAAGATAAAATATGCAATAGATAATGTTAACTCCGACATAGAAGTCAATTCTTTGTTAATTAATCAATTATTTGGAGATATAAATAATAAATATGGAGTAAATAACAATAGTCTTATTCAGAGAATTTTATTAGAAGAGAATCTAAATGAATCTAATCTATTAGAATTAATAGAAACAATATTATATTGTGGAGTAGATGCCAATTATATTAATTCTGATTGTAATTGCATGATTACAACAGCACTACATTCAAGCTATAGCGAAAAATTTATATTGGAATTAATTTCTATTGCAGTATTATATGGTTATGATATAAACAATAAGCATAATAATAATACAACTATTTTACATTCAGCAATGTTATGTCCAAGATGCATTGATATATTAAAGTTTTATGATTATTTAATTGTTCTTGGTTATGATTCAACTATTTTGTATCAAGATAATGATAAATATGATTATAATTTAGAAGATTGTCTTTTATATGCTAGTTTGTGTAATCAAAATCACGTTGGTGAAAAGTGGTATGATGAAAAATATAGTAAAACAGTTTTTGCAAAATTTGAAGAGAAATATCACGGTATAGTGGAAAAAAATGATAATAAAAAAATCAAAGATAATGGATTAGACGATATTGAAATCAATGATCCACCTATTGAAAAAATAAATTTATCAGAGAAAAATTTAGAGATTATAGAAAAATATGGAAAAATTCTTAATTACAATAATTATATATCTGATCCTGCTATAGGAAGAGAGAATGAACTCAGAAAAGTAGAGGTTGCACTTGCTTCTATGAAAAAAATGCCAATATTAGTCGGAAATGCTGGTGTAGGAAAAACTGCGATTGTAGATTCTTTGGTTTATAATATAAATAATAATAATGTCCCTAAATTCTTAAAAGATCAAATAATTCTTGAGATAAATGCTAATTCTCTTGTTGCTGGAACAAGCTATAGAGGAGAATTTGAAGAAAAATTGGAA
Source organism: bacterium (assembly GCA_029218465.1). GTDB lineage: Bacteria > Bacillota_I > Bacilli_A > RF39 > UBA660 > CAG-710. The sequence goes on from JAQXRJ010000031.1 coordinate 19,148, forward strand.
GAATTATTTAAAGAATGTAGTGAAAAAAATATAATATTATTTATAGATGAAATACATACTATATATGGTGCTGGAGTATGTAAGGATGAATCAAATGATATGGCTTCTGTATTAAAAAAATATATAGATAAGAATAATCTTAAAGTGATAGGAGCAACCACTGATTATGAATATAATAAGTTTTTTTCTAAAGATGCTTTAAAAAGAAGATTTTTAAGAATTGATGTTAAAGAACCCAAAGAAGATTTATTAAAAATTATAATTCCAAAAGTAATAGATGATTATAGTGTTTTATATGGAATAAATAAAACAAAAAATGTACAGAAGAAAGAATTTATTCATTTGTTAATTGAAAGTACAAAAATTAATCATAGAGTTTATGACGATAGGGTTAATAATCCAGATTTAGTAATATCTATTATAGATATTGCTTATGCATATGCTAAATTTGAAGATAGTGATGAAATTAATATTGGACATTTTATTAAAAGTTTTGAAGATTGTGATAGATTATATGATGCTTCAAAAGAAGATGCAATTATGAAATTAAATAAACTTAATCAATGTAATAAAAATATAGAAAATCAAAAGTGTAAAATAATTAAATTTCCTTGTTTAAAATAATTAGAAATCATTGAATTTAATATTTTTTTGTTATAAAATATAAGTAACTTCTTTGGGAAGAGTAATTATTACTTTTATTTTAGAGAGATACTGTTTGGTGAAAAGTATTATGAATTTATAATGAAGACACCCATAATTTTGAAGTCGTATGTCTGCGTTAAAGATTAAAGAGTAAAATAAAAGGTGGCACCGCCCGTAAAGGGCCCTTACATAGTGTTATCTTTTTTTGTTATAAAAGGGAGGAAAAATATGATAACAAAGCCAAAAGGATGTATTGATTTAAATGGACTGGAAGCAAAAAAATGGAAATATGTTTCTAAAGTAATTGATTCATTGATGGAAAAGTATAACTATAATTATATTCGTACACCAATTTTTGAATCGAGTGAAGTATTTCATAGAGGTGTAGGAGAGACTACTGATATTGTATCTAAGGAAACATATGACTTTATAGATAGAGGTGGCAGAAAAATGACTCTTCGTCCTGAAGGAACTGCAGGAGTTGTTAGAAGCTTTGTAGAAAATAAGATGTATGGAGATCCAAATCAACCTGTTAAACTATACTATAATGGAACAATGTATAGATATGAAAGACCACAAGCAGGAAGAGATAGAGAATTAACTCAATTCGGTGTTGAAGTATTAGGAAGTGATGATCCTTTAATAGATTCTGAAGTTATTTCTATACCTGTTAATTTATTTAAATTGCTTGGTTTAAATGAAGTTAAGGTAAAAATTAATACTTTGGGAGATAAAGAATCTCGTAATATGTATAGAGATGCATTGATAAAATATTTTAAACCTCATCTTAAGGATTTATGTGAAGATTGTAATAGTCGTTTTGAAAAAAATCCAATGAGAATATTAGATTGCAAAGTTGATAAAGATAGTGATATTTTAAAGAATGCTCCAAAGACTATTGATTATTTAAATGAAGATTCTAAAGAAAGATTTAATAAAGTTAAAGAATATTTATCAGAGTTGGAGATTGATTATGAAATAGATGAAAAGTTAGTTAGAGGACTTGACTATTATAATCATACTGTATTTGAAGTTGAAGCAAGCGTAGCTGGATTTGGCTCAAATAACGTTCTAGCAGGAGGTGGAAGATATAATGGACTTGTTGAACTTTTAGATGGACCATCAACACCTGGTATGGGATTTGCACTAGGAATGGGAAGGCTAATAATGGCTTTAGAACTTGAAAAAATTAAACTTCCAATAGATGATGAAGTTGAAGTGTTTGTAATGTATGTTTCTGATACTGAGAAGAAATATGCTGCTAGTCTTGTTCAAATGTTAAGAATGTACGGTTTCAAAGTTGAAACAGAATACACAGGAAGAGGATTAAAAGGACAATTTAAGCAAGCTGACAGATTAAATGCAAAGTATTTGATAATATTAAATGACGAAGACTTATCACATGATGAAATAAAGATTAAGGATAATAAAACAAAAGAGGAAAATCTAGTAGGAATAGATTATATTATGTATTATTTAGATGAAATGTTATCTAAAGAAGATGATTGTTGTTGTGATGATGATTGTGACTGTGGTGTAGATTGCCATTGTCATGATGATATAGAATTTTAATTAACCATACAATTAACATAAGTAATTATATTTAATAAAATACATTTTATCAAAATAAATTAGAAAGGCTAATAATTATGAAGAAATATAATAATGGAGAATTTACAATAAATAATGTGGGTGATAAAGTTGAACTTTTTGGATGGGTTCAAAAGAAAAGAAATTTAGGTGGATTAGTATTTATAGATTTAAGAGATAGATCAGGTATTATTCAGTTAGTTGTTAATCCAGATAGTAAATACTATGATTTAGCTTCTTCTTTAAAAAGTGAATCAGTAATAAAAGTAACTGGTAAAGTGTTTGAAAGACAAAGCAAAAATACTAAGATTCCAACAGGAGAAGTTGAAGTAATAGTTGATAGTTTAGAGTTAATTAACAAATGCGAGGATATTCCATTTGAAATAACTAATGATTCAACTGCTCTTGAGGATACAAGACTTAAATATAGATATTTAGATATTAGAAGAGATAATATAAAAAATAATTTGATTTTAAGACATAAAGTATGTATGATTACTAGAAATTTTTTATCTAATAATGGATTTGTTGAAGTGGAAACACCAATATTATGTGTACCAACACCAGAAGGTGCGAGAGACTATTTAGTGCCTTCAAGAGTATTTAATGGTAGATTCTACGCACTTCCACAATCACCACAAATATATAAGCAGTTATTAATGATAGGTGGTATGGAAAAATATTTCCAAATAGCAAGATGTTTTAGAGATGAAGATTTAAGATCTGATAGACAACCTGAATTTACTCAAATAGATATTGAAATGAGTTTTGCAAATGAAGAAGATATTTGGTCAATAGTTGAAGGTTTAATGAACGATATTTTTAAACAAATTAAAAATGTTAAGTTAGATAAATTTCCAAGACTTACTTACAATGAATGTATGAATAGATTTGGTAGTGATAAGCCTGATACTAGATTTGAAATGGAATTACAAGATATAAGTGAAATATTTAATAACACTACTTTTGAAATATTTAGAAATATATTAAATGAAAATGGCATTATTAATGCAATAGTATTAAAAAATAAAGCCGATTCTTTGTCAAGAAAAGACATTGATAAATTAACTGATTTGGTTAAAGTATATAAAGCTAAAGCGTTATCTTATTTAAAGTATAATGATAATGAACTAACTGGATCAATATCTAAGGTTCTTAGTGATAAAGAAAAACAAGATTTAATTATTAAATTAGGTTTGTCTAATAATGATATGGTATTTATAGTTGCAGATAAGAAGAATATCGTACAAGCTTCACTAGGTGCTTTGAGACTAAACTTAGGAAAAAAATATGGACTTATTGATACATCGAAATATAATTTTTTATGGGTAACAGAATTTCCAATGTATGAATATTCTGAAGAAGAAAATAGATATGTTGCCGCACATCATCCGTTTACTTCACCTAGATTAGAAGATATGGATAAACTATTAACTGATCAAGAAAATTGTTATTCAAGAGCATATGACTTAGTGTTAAATGGATATGAGCTTTTAAGTGGATCTGTTAGAATTCATGATAGTCAAACTCAAGCAAAAGTTTTTGAAGCAATCGGATTATCTGAAGAAGAAGCAAAAAGAAAATTTGGATTTTTCTTAGATGCATTTAAATATGGTGCGCCTCCTCATTGTGGGGTTGGCATTGGCCTTGAAAGATTAATCATGATATTATCTAATACAGATAATATTAGAGATGTAGTTGCTTTTCCTAAAACTGCAAGTGCATCATGTTTAATGAGTGAGGCTCCAGGTGTTGTAGATGAAAAGGCTCTAAATGATCTTGGAATTAAATTAAATAAATAATTGTAAATCAAAAGTGTAAAATTGTAATTGATTAACAATTTATACGCTTTTTTTGTTGCTCTAAATTTAATTATCATATATACTTTGTTTAGAATGAAGGGAGTGTTAAATTAATATTAAGAATATTAACTTTGAGTATTGCAACTTTAAAATCTGATGAATGATTAAAAATATAAGGATATATTAAAATTTATATTTCTAATGTTAATTTATAAATAATAATGGTAAAAAAATTAAGAATTGGAGGTTTTTTCTAATGAAAAAAACAGTAATGATAATTGTAATATTATTTCTAGTGAGTTGTATACCACTTGCATATTATTTTGGAACAAAAAATGTTTCTGTTACAAATTATAATCAAAATGATGATGTTCAAAAAGAATTGTCAGAATATGATGGCCCATCATACAATTTAGTTAATAAACTATATGAACCTTTTACTTATAATACTTGGGATATTGAAGATGAAGAAATATATAAGAATGATATTCTTACGTCAAATGATTTGTCATCAAAATATAAAAAAAGATTAGCCTTAGCATATTTTTTAGATGATAATCCAAATTTTGATTTTGATAATAATATAAAGTCTGAAACATTAGAAAGCTATTATGTAAAATTATTTGGTGAAAATTCGGGATATGTAAAAGAAGACTTTAATAGTTATGGTATTGCAACACTTGATGTTGGATATGACTCAAAGACTGATTCATATAATTTTGATATTGCTGCTGGTGATGCAACTTTTGAAATGTATGATAGATATTTGTATAATACTGAAAAAAAAGATAATAAAATTTATTTATATGAATATGCGTTAATTGCAAGTGGTGAATATAATGAAGATGGTAATCTCATATATACCTATTTTGCAAATTTATCTGATATGAAATTAAAGAAAAATTCCGTATATGAATGTTCTTATTTTGGACTTGGAAAAAATTATTTTGAACAATTGAAAGATAAAATTAATAAATATAAATATACATTTGAATTAGATAAAAATAATAATTATATTTTTACAAAAATAGAAAAAATAAAGTAATATATAAAGAATAGTTTTTTATTGGTTTTTTGTTCACTAAACTTCAAACAATTAATTTGAAGTTTTTTCGTTATATTAATTTTTTTTAAAAGATATTTAAATGAATTAATTATTTTGTTTTATTAAAAATACTTTAACTAATAAAAAAACTATGTTATAATTTTTTTATAATAGATAAGTGGGTTGATTGATATGATTGGAAAAATAATTAATATAGAAGAAGACAATGTTATAGTTAAATTAGAAATAGATATATCTAAGCAATCTAATTTAGTAAATGTTCATGTTATTTTTGAAAGTAATAATGAAAAAATCGTTGGTGAAATTAGAAGTATTTCTCTTGATACAGCAAAAATTGCGGTAGTTGGACAAATAACTAATAATATTTTTACACCTGGAGGTCTAAAAAAACCATCTTTTTCTTCGATTGTTAGAATAATCAATATGGAAGAATTAGAACTAATATTAGGAAAGCAAACTATAACTGGTAACGATCAAATTACATTAGGTTATTCTACAATATATAATAATTATAAAATAAATATTGGAATTAATTCATTTTTTAGTAATCATTTTGCAATTTTAGGAAATACTGGTTCTGGTAAAAGCTTTACTGTATCAAGACTTATTCAGAATATATTTACAAGTAGTAATTATGTACCTATTAATTCAAATATATTTATATTTGATGCATACGGTGAATATAAGAATGCCTTTTCAAGATTAAATGAGATATCTCCTATGTTAAATACTAAATGCTATACAACAGATACTATCTCTCCTGATAGTGAAATTTTTAAAATTCCATTATGGTTGTTAAAAACTGATGATATTGCTCTTTTATTAGAGGCAAGTGTCCCATCTCAACTATCAATTATTGATAAAGCGTTAAGACTTGTTCCTATAATAAAAGGAAATGATGGAGAATCAATTAAGCATTGTAATGATATTATTGCAAGAGCAATATTAGATATACTTAAGAGTGGTAAAGATACTATTAAAATTAGTGATCAAATAAAAGCAATATTATCAACAGTTTCTACTCCAACACTAAATCTTGATACTATAATTGCACAACCAGGATACAATAGACCATTAAAACAATGCTTATTTGTTGATAATAATGGTAAAATGCTTGAAATGGAATTAGTTACAAATTTTATGTCAACTTATTTAATAGACGGACTTGTTGAGCCAGTTGCGAGAGAAGATGTAATGTATACTCTTAAGGATTTAGAAAAAGCAATGGAGTTTGCACTTATTTCAGAAGGCATATTAAAAAGCGATAAAGTATTTGATTATGCTAATATTTTAAGTGTAAGACTTCATACTTTAGTAAATAGTGAATGCAATACATTTTTTGAATATGATAGGATGATATCAAGAGATGAATATATTAAAAGTTTAATAACAACAAATGATGGTAAAAAAGCTCAAATTATTAATTTTAATATAAATTCTGTTAATGATAGAATGGCAAAATCAATAGTAAAAATAATATCTAAGTTGTTATTTGATTTTTCAACAAAGAATAAGAATCGAGCAAGTATACCATTTCATATAATTGTTGAAGAAGCCCATAGATATGTTCAAAATGATATTGATGCTGAACTTCTTGGCTATAATATATTTGATAGAATTACTAAAGAAGGAAGAAAATATGGGATACTTCTTGGACTTATAACTCAAAGACCTAGCGAACTTAGTGATACATCGATTTCACAGTGTTCTAACTTCCTAATTTTAAGAACACTTCATCCTAAAGATTTAAGATATATTAAAGAAATGGTACCTAACATGAGTGAAGAGGTTATATCTATGCTTAAGACATTACAGCCTGGAAATGCAATTGGATTTGGAAGTGCTTTTAAGGTTCCGACGAATGTCAAAATTGAAAAACCAAATCCTGAACCATTAAGTAATAACTGTGACGTTGTAAAAGTTTGGTATAGTAATAACTAAAAACACTTTAATTTTAAAAAAAAATATGTTACAATTTCTTTGTAATAGGATAGGAGGAATAAAATGGCTTTAGATAAATTTAAAAATTTTCTTTCAGGAAAAGAAGATGAAACTAATACGGAGTATTATAATAATGATGAAACTGAATCAGAAAATAAAATGATATTACTTGAGCCTCGTGCTTATTCTGAGTCACAACAAATTGCGGATTATTTAAAAAGTAGAAGTGCTGTTGTTGTTAATTTAAAAAGAGTAACACCGGACCAAGCAAAAAGAATTGTTGATTTCCTAAGTGGAACGTTATATGCCATAGGTGGAGATTTACAAAAATTAGGTGGAGGAATATTTCTATGTACTCCAAATAATATTAATGTAGAAGGAAAAATTACTGATGAGAATGCACCGGTAAAATCATCCAAAGGAAAAAAGCAAGATGATGAAGAGGAATTTAATTGGTAATTAATCTTTAATGAAAGGTTGGTGATAATATGAATAAATTCAATATTGAAGAATATGGATACAGTAAAGTTGAAGTAAATAAATTTATTGATGATGTTATCAGCCAAACTGAAGCAATTATTAAAAGAGTTAAGAAACAAAATCAAGAGATAAAAGAATTGAAACAGCAATTAGAAACATATAAAAAAATGGAGGACACTCTTAAAAATTCAATGTTTAAAGCTGAAGAAGCCAGTAACAATATAAAAAGACAAGCTCTTGAAGAAGGAAAAATAATTGTAAGTGATGCTAAAAAAAATGCATCGAGAATCGTAAATGATGCATTAATTAGAAGTGAAAAAATAGAGCTTAAAGCAGAAAATTTAGAAAGAAATGCTAGAATCTTTAAGAAAAAGTTAAAATTAATTATTGAACAGCAATTATCTGTTGTTGAAGAAATAGAAGAATTAAAATTAGAAGATTAGAGAGGTAGAAAATATGAAAAAAAATATGAAAAAAATATTAGTTTTATTAGGGGTTGTTTTAGTTGTATTGCTGGTTATTGTTATATTTAGAAAAAATACAAATATATTCGGAAATAATTCACTTAAAAATTATTCTGATAAAACAGTAATAAGTGATACTACAACAGGATATACATTAGATTTAAGAATTTATGGAACAATTAACAATAAAAAAATTAATAATATTATAAGAGTTAGTAATTATAAAAATACAGATAAAGATATAACTGTAAATAAATTAAGTGGAGAAAAAGAAGAAGTATATAAATATTTAGTAAAAAATGGAAAATATTATGAAGTAAAAGATGAAAAAACAACTGAAGTTAAGTCAATAATTTATGAAGATACAGATATATATCTAACTGGAATTGATTCTATTAAAAATGTAAATCAACAAGAAAACCAAACAATCGGTGAAGAAACATATAATGTTTATAAAGGAACTGTTTCAAAAGATGTTGTTAATAGTATAATTGAAAAAACAGATTTATCTTATAAAGCTGTAAATGATGCAGAAATAGAAGTATGGTTAACTTCTGATAATCGTGTATATAGAGTTTATTATAGATTTGATGAATTAACTATTTATGCATCATACTTTGGATATAATAATGCAAGAGAGGTTGATTTAAACAATAAAACCGCTTAATAATTAGCAATTAATGCTAATTTTTTTCTTTTCTTTTTTTATATTTTATGATATAGTATTTCCTATAAAAAGAGGGGGAAAATATGAAAGTATTAAATCCTAATGAAATAATTAGAAAAAATCTTATAAAAAAATATGGAAAACTTACAAAAGAAAATGCTTTAGTATTTATAGAAGATTTTCAATATATAAAATATAATAATAATAAAGAATATTTACAAATATTAGCTTCATTATATCCATTTTTTTATTTGGATATTATTAATATAAGTAATGTAATTGGCAACTATAATAAAAAATTAAATAATTATGATAGCATAATACAAGAATTAAATGAATTAAAAGATGTAACTGATTTAGAGGAAATTGTATCAGAAGAGCCAAATTTGTTGTTTAAAATGTATAATTCAGCTTTAACTTTTGAAAAAGCTAGTGAAATACAAAAAATAAAATATATATGTAGTAGTAAAGAATTTGATTTTCATTTATTTAAGATTAATAAAAACTGGTTGTTTGATAAAATTCAATATTCATCTAAGTATACTAAAGAGAATCTATTTGACATGATAACTAAGAGTAAAGATGAAATAAATGAAACGTTTGGTAATAAAATTTCATATGAAGAAAGAAATGATTTACTATTTTATCAAATTTCTAATTATTTAAATGAATTAAAATTAATTGATCTTGATAATTATGAAAATTTATTTTTACAAATATTACAAGATTCATACTATTATTATAAATATAACTTTTGCAAAAAAAATATGCCTTCTTTTTTCGAAGAAATAATAATTAATAAATTAGAAAAATCTTTTGAAGAATTATTGAAAGAATCTGAATCTGATTTAAGATTAATGTTTTTAATATTAGAAGGATTCTATAAATTTAATATAAAATCTGAAATTGAAAAACATGATATTAGTAATTTTTTAAAAAAGTTTAATTATGAAAATAAAATAAAAATAATAAATAAGAATAGGCAAAATCAAAAATAGATTTTGCTTTTATTATGTTATTATAATAAAATATATTTATAGGAGGAACAGTATGATAGCAAAAGTATTAGTAGAAATAACAAATATTAATGTGGATAAAACTTTTGATTATTTAATACCAAGTGAATTAATTAATAAAGTGAAAATTGGTATTAGAGTTAAGGTTCCTTTTAATAATAGAAATCTCGAAGGATTCGTAATAGATATTTCAAATCTAAAAGAATATGAATATGAATTAAAAGAAATTCAAGATATTGTAGATGAAGAACCTATATTAAACGAAGAATTAATGAAACTTGGAAAATTGATGAGTAAAAAGTATTATGCAACACTAATGTCTTGTTATCAAACTATGTTACCTAAGGCACTTAAGGCAAAAAATAAATGTAATATCAATAAAAAGTATATAAAGACAATAAAGCTGAATAATGATAATTTGCAAAATTACAAATTAAACTCTAGTCAAAAAGAAATAATTAATATTTTAAATAATGAGGGAAAAGTAAGAAAAGATAAATTAACTAAAATATCATTAAGTAGCTTAAACACTTTATTAAAGAAAAAAATAGTTATAGAAGAATTAGAAGAAGAATATAGGTTAAAAGATAATATAAAAACTATAGATAATAAGTTTATATTAACACCTGAGCAAGAAAATGCTAAAAAAATTATATTAAACTATAACGATAATAATGTATTTTTGCTTCATGGCGTAACTGGTAGTGGTAAAACACTTCTTTATATGGAAATAGTTGAAGAAATGTTAAAATTAAATAAAAATAGTATTTTTTTAGTACCAGAAATATCTCTTACTCCACAGATGGTAATACAATTTAAAAGTAGGTTTGGCAACAATGTTGCAGTTCTTCATAGTGGTTTAAGTGAAGGTGAAAAATACGATGAGTATAGAAAAATAAAAGAACAAAAAGTAAAAATAGTAGTTGGTGCTAGAAGTGCAATATTTGCTCCATTTAATAATTTGGGTGTAATAATAATTGATGAAGAGCATACCAATACATATAAACAAGAATCTAATCCTAAATATAATGCAATAGAAATTGCTATTATAAGAGCAAAAATACATAATGCAAAAGTAATATTAGGATCAGCTACTCCTTCACTTGATTCTTATGCAAGGGCTTTAAAAGGAGTTTATAAGTTAGTAGAATTAAAAAAAAGAGTAAACGAAAGAAAACTTCCAAATGTAGAAATAATTGATATGAATAAAGAATATAAAGTAAGTGGGATGTTTTCAAAAAAATTAATTGAAGAATTAAGAAAAACAATTGATAATAATAATCAAGCTATATTACTTTTAAATAGAAGGGGATATTCGTCTTTTGTAACTTGTTCAAATTGTGGATATGCAATTAAGTGTCCAAATTGTGATATTACACTGACTTACCATAAAAGTTCAAATATTTTAAGATGTCATTATTGTGGATATGGTGAAAAATATATAGAAATATGTCCAAATTGTGGTGAAACTGCAATGAAAAATCTCGGCACAGGGACAGAAAAAGTAGAGGAAGAACTCAATAAAATATTAAATGCAAAAATAATTAGAATGGATCTTGATACTACTTCAACAAAAGGTTCACATGAAAAAATAATTAATTCTTTTAAAAATAAGGAATATGATATTCTTCTTGGTACCCAAATGATTGCAAAGGGACTTGATTTTGAAAATGTTACATTAGTTGCCGTAATAAATTCTGATACATCACTTATGATACCCAATTATAGAAGTAGTGAGTATACATTTCAATTATTAATGCAAACTGCTGGTAGAAGCGGAAGAGGATTGAAAGAAGGAAATGTTATAATTCAAACATTTAATCCAGATCATTATGCAATAAATCTTGCTAAAAATCATGATTATTTAAGTTTTTTTAAACAAGAAATGCAAATTAGAAGAAAATTATCTTATCCTCCATATTACTATTTAACTTTAATTAAGATAATTGGAATAAACTACGATATATTATCAAAGGAAAGTAAAAAGATTGGATATTTTTTAAAAAGTAAATTAAAAAATGTAACAATTTTAGGCCCAACAACATGTAGTGTATTTAAACTTAATAATAAATATAGATTTAGTATTATATTAAAATATAAAAAAGAGGAAAATTTGAATGAAGTAATTGAATCATTAATTAATCATTATAGAGAAAACAAAAATGTAACAATTGATATTGATAATGGACCAGTATCTTTTTGACAAATTAACAATTATATGGTATAATATGCCTTAACTATGGGGGAAAATATGGGTGAAGAAGATAAGTATTTACATTCACTTGTTGTTGAATATCAAAAAACAAAGAATTTAGAATTAAGAAATGAGATTGTTAATTCAAATATTGGACTTGTGAATTATATTTACAATTATAGATTTAGTAGCGAAGTAAAATTTAAAAAAGATTTAATATCATATGGAATAATAGGATTAATTAATGCAATAGAAACATTTGATTCAACAAAAAATATATTATTTTCTACATATGCAGGTACATGTATACAAAATGAAATGTTTAAAGGACTAGATAAATTATATGGATTTGGTTCAAGAAGACTTAGATCTGCATATATAAATGTTTTTCATAATGAAGATATGCCTATAAATTATTTAAAAAATGAAGAAATAATAGAATCTATAGCAAGAGAATTTTGTAAAAAATCTTTTTATGAACGAAAAAAAGATTTTAATGATGAAACTGAAATAATAAATAATTATTTTGAAAAAATAAAAGTTGCTGTTCAGCTTTTTATGATATCATATTCATTCGAGGAACTTAAAAGTATGAAAGACGATAATTCTATCGCTTCAAGTATGCAATCATGTTATGAAATTGATGATTTGATTGATGAAATATTTGATAATGAAATTAATATTGAAATAGTAAATGATTTATTAAATTTATTGGATGATAATGAGGCTCAAATATTTAGATTAAAATATGGAATTGAATGTAATAAATTATCAAAATCAGAAATAATGGAGTTGTATAATTTAACTTTAAAAGAATTAAGAAGTATTGAAACACGATGTATTCTTAAACTGAGAAATTCAATAAAGAAAGAAAAAATTGATAGTAGGAAAGTAAAATATTTGAAGTGGAGGTACAATATTTGAAAAAAGGAATAAAGAGGTTTTCATTAATTTATGAGCCAAAGAAATATTATAATTCTAAGCAATATATAGTGAATTTTAAAATCAATCGTGAAAAATCTACTCAATTTATCGAAATAGAAAAAAATTCATGCTTTTCAAACATAAAAAAAGGAAAATTTATGTTATCTGATATTGATAAAATAACGAATAAATATCAGGATATTTACGAATTTTGTAAAGATAATGATATTAAGGATAGTATTCATTCAATGTTTATCAATACTTCGTATAACAAATATTATGGTAGAATTGAACCTGTATTTAATGATGAACATATAAATCAATTACTTCTGTCAACAGAAAATGATCAAATAATATCAAAAGAAATAATAGATGATTTGTATAATAAATTAATGGATAATAATTTTTACTTTTGTAGATATTTTATTAATTCTAAATTTTATAAAACTCTTACTTTTGAAGAAATCTTAAAGAAAATTATTTATTTATCAGAATATAATGAGAGAATTGGTTATACAGATTATGAATCAGTTTGTTTATATGATTTACAAAAGAGAAATATTAAAATTGAACTAGAAAAATATTCTGTAGCAAGAGAAGTAACAAGAGCATTTTATTCTTTTCAAAAAACGAAAATGGAACAAAATCAAATTGTTAAAAAAGTAATAGAAAGTAATCAAAAAGTTTTGAAAAACAAACCTCAAATAAATGAAGAAACTCTTCAATATAAAATGCCAGGTTGGTAAATAATAGCTTATATAAGCGAGCTTTATGCTCGTTTTTAGTTGTTCAAATTTTTAAAATATAGTATAATTTATTTGCATGGTAGGTGGTAAAAATGTACTTAAAAGAAATAAGCGCTACTGGTTTTAAATCTTTTGCGGATAAAATAACTATAACATTAGATGGTAAAACAACTTGCATAGTTGGTCCAAACGGTTCTGGAAAAAGTAATATAGTAGATGCAGTAAGATGGGTACTTGGAGAACAATCAGTAAAGTCTTTACGTGGGGATGGATCAATGAGTGATGTTATTTTCTCTGGTTCTAAAAATAGAGGCGCTCTTAATGTTGCAACAGTATCACTTACATTCGATAATAGTGATAACTATATAAATATGCCTTATAATGAAATAACTGTTAAAAGAAGAGTGTATAGAACTGGAGAGAACGAGTATTTTATTAATAATACTAAATGTAGATTAAAAGATGTTGTAGAATTATTTCTAGATAGTGGTATAGGAAAGAGTTCATTTAATATTATTTCACAAGGAGAAGTGCAAAAAATATTATCAGATTCTTCATATGATAGACGTACTATTTTTGAATCAGCAGCCGGTGTTTTAAAATATAAAAAAAGAAAAGAAGAATCGATAAAGAAACTAGAAAAAACTCATATAAATTTAGAAAGAGTAAACGATATAATTAATGAATTGGAAATTCAACTAGAACCATTAAAAGAGCAAAGTATTAAGGCAAGCAAATATCTTGAATTAAAAGAAAAACTTGAAAATATTGAAGTTGCATTACTTGCAGAAGAAATAACAAATATTAATGAAGAATATCAAAAAAGAAAAGATAAAATTGAAAAACTAAATATTGAAATAATGAATCTTGGTATAAAGACTAATAAAAAAGATATAGAATTAATTGAAGCTAAGACGAATCTTACAAAAAATGAAGTTGAAACAAAAAGACTAAATGATGAATTGCTTTCTTTAACAAAAAAAGAAGAAGCTCTTAATGGAGAAAAAAAACTACTTCAAGAAAGAAGTAAGTACGATACAACAAATAGTATATTACATGATAATATTTCAATTCTTAAAGAAAATAAATTAAAGCTTGAAAATAATATATATTTAACTAATATAGATATAGATAATTTAACGATTGAAATAAATAAGCTTAAAGAAAGTTTAAATAAAGATTCATTATCTTTGGAAAGTATAAATAATTCTTCTAAGCATCAATATAATGATTTAAATTCTAAAAAGATAGAGTTAAGTGATGTTAAACATAAAATATCTATTACATCTGATTTTATAAATAGTGGTGGAGGGTTTAATAATGCTGTAAAAGCAATTCTAAATAACCATAGATTAAAAGGAATTCACTCAACAGTTGGGAATCTAATTGATACTGAACAAAATTATTTAAAAGCCCTTGAAATAGCTCTTTCATCATCTAAGCAATTTATAGTGGTTGACAATGAAGAAGCGGCTAAAAATGCTATAAATTATTTGAAAGATAATCATTTAGGAAGAGCTACTTTTTTTCCAATTAATGTAATAAAGCCTAGAGGTGTTGATCTAGAAACTCAAAATATATTAGAAAATGATAGCGGTTATATTAATATAATGAGTAATGTTGTTAGCTATGATAAGATTTATTATAACATAATATCTAATCAGTTAGGGAATGTAATATTAGCAAAAGATATTGATGCAGCAAATAGAATAAGTAAAAAAATTAATCAAAAATATAAAATAGTAACATTAGATGGAGATGTAGTACATATTGGAGGTAGTATGTCCGGAGGATCTTTGACTAATGTTAAGAGTATTTTTAAAGAAAAACATGAATTAGAGCTTTTAAATAATAAAGAAAAAGAACTAGTAGAAATAATAAAAGATATAGAAAATAGTATAAATGACTGTAATTTGGAAAAAGAAAAACTTGAAAAAATATACAATAATAAGCAATTAAGTTTATTTAAACAAGAACAAGAATTATCCTTTAAAACTGATTCTTTAAAAGATTTAAATAATGATTTGGAGTCTACAAATAAGGAATTAAATAGTTTGGAGAGTGTTGTTAATTCTTCTTTATCTAAAGAAGAAGATAAAATAATGAATGCTTTTTATGAAGTATCTAGAAATAAGCAAGAAACTATTAGAAATATTAATAAACTTCAGAAAGAGAAAGATTCTTTGAATAAAATAATAGATGATATAGAATCATCTAATAAACTTAATAATAATAATTTGTCATCTTATGAAAAGGAATTGAAATCTCTTGAAATTGATGTTAGTAAAATGGATATAAAACTTGATAATTATCTTAATATTTTAAATGAAGAATATGAACTTACTTATGAAAGAGCAAAAGAAAATTATGAGCTAGAGCTTGATTTGGAAACAGCTAGAAATGAAGTAATTACTCTTAAAAATAGTATAAAGAATATTGGAATGGTAAATATTTCTTCAATTGATGATTATAAAAAAGTATCTGAAAGATATGATTTCTTAAGTAGTCAAAAGAAAGATTTATTAAATGCTAAGGATACATTGCTTGAAATAATAGAAGAGATGGATAATGTAATGAAGGAAGAATTTAAATCAACTTTTGATAGTATAAAATTGGAATTTGAAAAAGTATTTAAGGAGTTGTTTAAGGGAGGTAGTGCAACATTAAAATTAACTGATCCAAAAGATTTGCTAGAAACAGGAGTAGAAATAGTTGCTTCTCCTCCAGGTAAAAAACTAACTTCTATAAATTTGTTATCGGGTGGAGAAAAAACTCTTACTGCTATATGTTTGATATTTGCAATATTAAATGTTAAAACTATCCCATTTTGTTTGTTTGATGAAGTAGAAGCTGCACTTGATGAAGCTAATGTTGATAATTTTGGTAAGTATTTAAATAATTATAGAGATAAAACTCAATTCTTAATTATTACACATAAGAAAAAGACTATGGAGTATGCAAATACTTTATATGGAATAACAATGCAAGAGTCAGGAGTATCAAAATTAGTAAGTGTAAAATTAGAAAGTATTAATGATTAATGTAATAAATAAGGAGAGAAAAAAATATATATTTATATAATAATTTTAGTTACAATAGTCAATTATAGTTCTATTATTATATTGTTACATATTTTAAAAACTATTTAATAATTTATTTATAAAGCAATATTATAATATGATATACTTTTTCAAATGAGGA
>JAQXRJ010000032.1 GCA_029218465.1 bacterium
GAACATGTATCAGTCGCTTCACACCACGGTCATCGGAAGAGACGGCATCCCGTTCGAGGTTCAGATCAGGACTCGGGAGATGCACCACATCGCCGAATACGGTATTGCCGCTCACTGGAAGTATAAATCGGGATCAAAGAGCAAGGAAGAAATCGACCGCAAGCTCGAATGGGTCTCAAAGCTCGTGGACGTCGAAGACGGCGTCATCGAGAGCGAAGACTTCATGCACGCGCTCAAGATCGATATATTCTCGGACGAAACGTTCGTGTTTACCCCGAAAGGCGACGTTATCGCGCTGCCGCAGGGCTCGACCGTCATCGACTTCGCATACGCGATCCACTCCCAGGTCGGCAACCGCATGGTCGGCGCGAAGATCAACGGAATGATCGCGCAGATCGACAAGGTTCCGCAGACCGGCGACATTGTCGAGATACTTACCTCGTCCTCCTCCAAGGGACCGAGCCGCGACTGGCTCTCCATCGTCAAGACGAGCGAGGCAAGAACCAAGATACGCCAGTGGTTCAAGAAGGAAAAACGGCTCGAGAACATCAAGCTCGGCAAGGACGAGGTCGAGAAGGAATTCGCACGGTTCCGCGTAAAGCCCACCGAGGCGCAGAAGGCGGAGATCATGGCAGCCACGACGAACCGACTCGGTATGAACGAGGTGGACGATCTTTATAACGCCCTTGGATACAACGGTATCACGATTAGTAAGGTGCTTACAAAGCTAAAGCCGGAGTATGAAAGAATAGTCAAGCCGGAGGAGCACCCCGTGATCACCGATACCGATCAGGTCGTCACGCAGAAATCAAAGCGCGTTCGTCACACCGGAGGAGTTATCGTTGACGGAGAGTACGGGTGCGACGTCAAGTTTGCCAAGTGCTGCAATCCGCTCCCCGGGGACGCTATCGTCGGCTTTGTCACAAAGGGATACGGTATTTCCATACACAAGTGCGATTGCCCCAATGCAATAGCCGGTCAGGCTGATGAGAAGATGCGCGACCGCTGGCTCCGCGCCGAGTGGGACAGAGACGATTACATCCAGGAAAACGGACGCGCGCTCTACGAGGTCGTGCTCCAGATATTCGCGGAAAACGATTTTATGCTGATCGCGAATATCACGGCGGCTATTGCCGATATGAAGGTCACGCTTCTCTCGATCAACACGAAAAAGCGAACCGAAAAGGACATTATCATAAATCTGACCGTGGGTTGCAAAAATATCGAGCACTATAATTCGATCCTTTCCCGCCTGCGTTCGATCGAGCATGTACACAGCATAGCGCGCGGATATTCATAATCAAAGGAAACAACAAAATGCTTGCAATGATACAGCGTATAAACGGCGGAAAGGTCGTCGTTGAGGGAGAATGCGTCGCACAATGCCGCGGGAAAGGACTTCTCATCCTGCTCGGCGTTGCGCACGGAGACACAAGGACGGACGCGGAGCTGCTCGCCGATAAGATAGCAAAGCTGCGCATATTTTCCGACGAAAACGGAAAAATGAATCTTTCGGTAACCGATGTCGGCGGCGGGATAATAGTCGTGTCTCAGTTTACCCTCTATGCGTCGTACCGCAAGGGAAACCGCCCCGACTTTCTGAGCTCTGCTCACCCGTCGGTCGCGGAGCCGCTGTACGAATATTTTATCGAGTATATAAAAAAGTACACGGACAATGTGTCGCACGGTGTTTTCGGCGCTCACATGGAGGTGTCCATAACGAACGACGGACCGGTTACGATACAGCTCGACTCCGAGGTGCTCAAGGGGCCGAAAAAATCAGTGTAATAAGTGTAATAAATATTTTGCACCAAAGAGAATTCCGTGCAGCATAAAGCGTACGGTTTTTTCTGAATTATCTGCTACGGAGAAATCAATGATTTTGAGAATAAACGGCAACATTAAGCCGTACTATGTACAGACGCTTGCAATGATCTTCTTCCCCGGCGCGAAGTTCCCCGAAAACGAAGAAGAAGCGCCGGACACCGTCGTCGTATCGCTCGATATGACTGAGGAGAGGGGAGAGGTCTGCGCGAGAGTCGTCATCGCGCAGGGCGGTAAGACCGCATGTGCGGAGGCGTCATTGCCCCTTGACGGAGACGCGGACA
>JAQXRJ010000033.1 GCA_029218465.1 bacterium
ATTAAACAGATAGAAGATTGGTTAAATAACTATCCAAGAGCAATGTTTGATTACAAAAGTTCAAATATGTTATTATTAAATATATGAAAACTTGCATTTTAGGTAATGAAATGTGCGGACACTTAATATTTCCATTTATAATTCAAAAAAAAATAAAACTAAATAATTGACAATAAAAAAAAATAATACTATACTGGTTATAGTATGAGGGTATTGAAGAAGTCACTCATAACTTTATTAATAGGAGGTGAAATAATGAACGAAAAGAAAAGTAAAAATATCATTATTATAGCACTTTGCATTACATTAATATTTATGGGTGTTGGATTCTCATTATTATCTCAACAATTAAATATTAATGCTACTGCAACAGTTACTAGTACTTGGAATGTACATTTTGATGATGCTACTCCAATAGCTATTGTAGACTCAACAGCAGCAGACGCTGGTGCTAATCAAGGTAAGTCTACAGCTGCAACATATGATTCAAATACAGCAGCAACTGTGGCATTTACTTTAGTAAAACCTGGAGATTTTGTTGAATATACATTCAAAATTGATAACACTGGGTCAATTAATGCAGCATTATCATCATTTAGTGCAACATTAAATAATGATACTTATATTGAAAGAACAGCAACAATTGGTGGATCTACATTATCATATGATGCTGATAATGGATATGGAATTTACAATGGCGTAAATTTAAATGCAGCTGCAGCAACAGCAGCACCAGCTGGAACACTAAAATTAGCTAATACTAGTGGTACTACTAATCTTGTTGTAAGATATACATTCAAAGATGTTGATTCTGACACATTTGCTAATATGACTAATAGCGATAATTATGCAGATGGTGCATATACTGTTACTGATACATTAATTCTTGGATTTGTTCAAGATTAATCAATATAATGTTTAATAAAATGAAAGGTATTACCTTTCTTTTTTTTGTATTATTTTGTCAATTAATCCATATTTTAGAGCTTCATTTGAATCAAGAAAATAATCTCTTTCAGTATCCTTTTCAATTGTTTTAATATCTTTGCCAGTGTTTTTTGCAAGAATTTTATTTAATTTATTTTTAGTTTTTAAAATATGTTCCGCAACTATTTTGATCTCAGTTGCTTGTCCTTGAACACCACCTAATGGTTGATGTATCATTACTTCACTATTAGGTAAACAATACCTTTTTCCTTTTTCACCACTTGATAAAAGAAATGCACCCATAGAAGCTGCTAGTCCTAAACAAATAGTAGAAACTTCACTTTTTATAAAATTCATAGTATCATATATAGCCATTCCAGCAGTTACAGAACCTCCTGGTGAATTAATATAAATACTTATATCCTCGTTACTTATTGAATCTAAATATAATAATTGCGCGGTAATTGAACTTGCCATTATATCATCAATTTCACCACTTAAAAGTATGACTCTTTCTTTAAGAAGCCTTGAAAAAATGTCATAGCTTCTCTCTCCTGATTGTTCTTTATCCACAATTGTTGGTACTAAATGCATATATATCACCTATAATTATAATAGTGTAAATAATATAAATTTATTCATATAAATAATGTATAAATAAAAAAAATATGATAAAATGTACATAGAATAAATAGGAGGCACATATATGATTAATGAAAAAATAATTGTTAAGGTTGAAAATGAAAGAATTGAGATTGATAAAGGAAGTACATTAAAGGAAATATCAAATTTGTTTCAAACAAATTTTAAAGATCCAATAATTCTTGCTAAAGTTGATGGCAATTATAAAGAACTTTCAAACACAATTAATAAAGAATGTAATATTGAGTTTGTAACATATTTAGATAGAGAAGGAAATAGAATTTATGTAAACGGGCTAATTTTGTTATTAATATACAGTGCAAAAAAGGTGATAAGAAGACACAAATTGATAGTTAAACATTCACTTGACAAAGGGATTTACATAAAAACTGATAAAAAAATTACACCTATAGATGTTGAATTAATAAAAAAAGAAATGAAGGAGTCTATAAGAATTAATTTACCTATTGAGAAATATAATGTTACTAGAACGGATGCAATTGATTATTTTGAATCAATTAAAGAGAATTCTAAAATCGATTTGCTTAAATATACAACTAATACATTTGTAACTTTATATAAACTAGGAAATGTTTATGATTATTTATTTAGCAAAATGCCAATTGACACTAGATGTTTGGAAAAATTTGATTTGAAATATATTGATGAATATGGATTTGTTTTATTATATCAATCATATGGAATGAAAGAAGGTATTAAAGCATATAAGCATCATCAAATGATTTATGATATATATGAAGATTACTATAACTGGATGAAAACAATAAGAGCAGAAAACGTAGCATCATTAAATAATATAGTATCATCTGGTAAAATAGGTGATTTAATAAGAATAGAAGAAACAATACAATCAAGTAAACTGCTTAACATAGCAAGAGAAATATTTTCAAATAAAAGCAAAATAAAAATTGTTCTTTTAGCAGGACCATCTTCTTCGGGAAAAACAACGACGTGTAATAAATTATGTATGTATTTAAGAAGTTTTGGACTTAATCCTAAAACTTTATCTATGGATAATTATTTTGTTGAAAGAAGCAGTACTCCTTTGGATGAATTTGGAAAGCCAAATTTTGAATGTTTACAAGCTTTAAATCTTAAACTGTTTGATGAACAGGTTAAGCAAATAGTAGAAGGAAAAGAAGTAAGAACCCCTTTATTTGATTTTGTTGCTGGAAAACCCAACTTACAATCTGGAGAATTAATAAAACTTGAAAAAGATGATATTTTACTAATTGAAGGAATACATGCATTAAATCCTAATTTATTAAAGGAAATTCCAAGAAAAAATAAATATGAAATATATTTAGCGCCATTTAACTGTATGAATTTAGATGATCATAATAGAATATCTACAACTGATAATAGGCTTCTTAGAAGAATTATTAGGGATAATATAAACAGGGGTCATAATGTTGAGTCAACTTTAGATAGTTGGGAAAGCGTAAGAAGAGGAGAAGAGTCAAACATATTTCCTTATCAAGATGAAGCTGATGTGATATTTAATACTGCATTAATATATGAACTTGGAGTATTAAAAACATATGTTGAGCCATTATTATATTCTGTAAGTATGAATAGTACATATTATGATGATGCTAAAAGATTAATAAATACATTAAAACTATTCTTGCCAATACCGTCAGAAGATATACCAAAAGATTCAATAATAAGAGAATTTATTGGTGGAGGATGTTTTAGACAATAAAGAAAAGGGAGTTCTTCCTTTTTTTATATTATTAATGTAAAATTGTAGTAGGTGATATAATGAAAAAAGATAAGAGAATGATTTATTTCCTAATACTTATATTAATATATGGTTCATCTCTCGTATATAAAACATTTCAAAATGACACATTTTATACAATAAAAATTGGTGAATTTATAATAAAACATGGAATAGATATGAAAGATCATTTTTCATTCCATGCAAACCTTATGTATACATATCCCCACTGGTTATATGATGTATTTATATTTTTTATGTATACCTTAGGAGGTTTTAAAGGTATATATATTTCATCAATTATATTATTTATTATTTTAATA
>JAQXRJ010000034.1 GCA_029218465.1 bacterium
GGAACACATCGCCAAACATGCGGGGCGCAATGGTGCCTTCGTAGCACAGCGACTCGTCCAGATGCAGCTGAAAGCGCACCGCATGCGCCTGGCCATCCGCGCAGCGCAGGCGGAAGCTTACCAGCGTTACCGGCATGCTCATCAGGTCGGGATCCTGCGGCAGCGCAGGGGTCACAAACTCGGTTTGCAGCTCCACGCCGCCAAAGGCGCCGGTAAAGCGCGTTTTGGTGGGGGTAACCACCAGCTCCTTCTGCTCCGCTTCATAATCGCGGCCTCGGCCCAGGAACGATACGCTTTTTCCGTCCACATTGATCGAAACGCGGATGGGCTTTTGCGGGCCGCACCAATGCACGGTATCGGCAGTTGCCATGTTGTCCGAAGGCATCCAGATGGAAAAATAGGGATCCGACGCAATCAGGGGGATCGCTGGCAGGCGGTCGATGCGCATATGCTTTCTCCTTCTCTACGCGCAGCAGCGCCGCGCGTGTACAGTTTTCATTGCGCTCATTCTATCACATTCCGATCGCAGGAGCAATGCCGTTTGGTCAATTGTGCGTGCAAAAAAGGAGGAAAGCTCCATCCGCAACTTGGGCTTTGGCCTCATAGCCGCTGCTTTTTTCCCGGCCAGAGCAGCAAAACTGCCGTGCAGCCCAGAAACCCCAGCGTGGGCAAATACGCAAAGCAAAGGGTCAAAAAGCTGCGCAGCGCATGCGGCTGCACCAGCGTCTGCGCCACGTCCGCAGGCGCGGCATACCCAAAACGCTCCATGCCCAAAAGCACAAGGCTCTGTCCAAGCCCCGCGGCAACGCTGACCGCGATCCCGTTGAGGGAGGCGGACAATCCATCTGCCCGGAAGCCGCTGCGGCTTTCCACACAGTCCATGGCCTCCGCCTGAAAGGCCGGCAGCAGATACACCGGCAGCATTCCCACGGATCGCACCATCACCCCGGCCATCGCCAACGGCAGCACCTGACCGGCCAGGCCCGTGAGCAGGCTGCCCAGCGCGGCAATGGCAAAGCCCGTCATTGCCAGCCTGCGGCGGCCAAACCGGCGCACCAGCGGCCACAGCGCCAGCACACCCCAGCCCAGGGGCGATTGGCCGATCATGGTAACCAGAATCTGGATGCCCGCGCCCTGTTGTACCGAGCTCCCCAGTACCCAGTTGCAGTAGTACAGCATGCTGCCGTTGACCACGCTGTTGGTTAGCGTAAGCAGCAGCGTAAACAGCGCCGTTTGCAGCCAGACAGGGTTGGTCAACAGTGCTCGCAGCTGTCTGCCCCGGCTGATTGGCGGCATCCGGTGATCCCATTCCTCCGTTACACGCTCCCGGGTAAAGCGGTATTCCAGCAGCGCCGCCGGGATGGCCAGCACCGAAAGCACGCCCATTACCCTCAGCCATCGTCCCTGCGCCCCAACTCCCACCCCCATCCAGCGAACAAGCAGCGGCATGCCCACGGCCAGCACCATTCCCGGCACCATGGCCGTTGTCAGCGAGGAAATCATGGCCAGCTGATCACGCTTTTGCGTGTTCCTGGTTGCCAGCGGCACCATCAGCGCATGGCTCAGCGAATAAATGGAAAGCGCCACGCAGAAGAAAAGCAGATAGCTGACGGTTACCCACATCATCCGCCCCGTTTGGGACAGCCGGGGTACCCCGTACAAAAGCCAGCCGCCGCATGCCATCAACAGCCCGGCAAGCGGCAGCCAGGGCCTTGCCTTGCCCTGCGGCGTGCGGGTACGGTCGATTCTCCGGCCAAACCACAGCCCGGCGGCAGCGCTCACGCTCTTCACCAGCAGCGTCATCCACGCAAGCTGCTGGCTATCCAGCCCCAGCACATCCGTGTAAAACTGTATCAGATACTGGCCGGAAAGCACGGAATACACCAGACACATCACCGCGGGCGCAACCCCATGGCCCCAGATCATTTCGCCTCTGCCAACCTCCGGCGTTGTTATGGTCTGACTGCGCACGCTCTGTTCCGTCATCGTCTTCATGCGTAAGCCCCCCCTTTACACTATGTTATTTGTTCAACAGCTGTTGCATTTCTTTTTCAGTCACAGTATAATCAAAGCATCCCGCAAAACCAAGCATCAATCCAGGGCCAAACGAAAAATAAGCAACGCCCTGCGCTGCTTTGTTGAAAAAGGAGACAATATGAGCCAAACTGACGCGCGCACCCGCTTTACCCGCATGGTGATTTCCGACTGTTTTCTGACGCTGCTGCAGCAAAAGCCGGTCGCCAAAATCACGGTTACCGAGCTTTGCCAGCTGGCGCAGATCAACCGCGCCACCTTTTACCGGCATTATCTGGATATTCCCGATCTGATGGAAAAGCTGGAGGAAGAGCTTTTTGACAAAACCCGGCAGATCTACCAGCAGAACA
>JAQXRJ010000035.1 GCA_029218465.1 bacterium
TCAATTAAAAAGTGGTAATTTAATTATAAGTGAGGAATTAGTTAATACTATTAGTAATATTAATAAACAGACATTACCTATTATTAAAAATTTGATTTATTTTAAAAATGATATTTTAAATAAGGTTTTATCTTGTAATATGTATACTTCTAATTATCCTTTACTTATTACCCATATAATTAATGAGGCTAAAATGTATTATAATTTACTTAGTAAAGTTGAAAATAAGGAACCTTTTAGTAATAATTTTATATATGAACAAGAATTGTTTTGGAATAATATTATGAAAGAACATGCTGAATTTATAAGAGGATTACTAGATCCTAGTGAAAAAGATTTAATTATTACTGCTGGTAAGTATGTAACTGAATATGAGGTTATTATGCAAAAGTATAAAAATAATCTTTCTTATTTAACTGGTATTAGTTTAAATGAAACAATTGACTTTAGGAAATTTAAAATAGCAGGTGAAGAGGGGATTTTGAATTGTAAAGTTAAAAGTATAATTATTCCTTTACTAGCAGACCATGTTGTTAGGAAGGCAAATCATTTTATTAGAATTTTAAATAGTGCAAATAGTAATATTATTAAAAGTGCTTAGATTATAAAGTACTTTTTTTATAACTCTCTAATTAAAATTACATTGTTATTTATTAAATCTTATGCTATAATATTAACCAACTATTTAAGGGGAAATTTTATATGTTAAATAATAATATAAGAGAGTTATTATCAAAGATGACTGATGATACAAATTCTAATTTAAGAAAGATTAAGAAAGCATTTGGTAGTTTAGAATATACTGATGAAGATAATCAATCATTATTACATATTTTAGTGGATGATAAATATGATGAGACAAAGTGCTTTCTTGCTATTAAATCATTATTACAAATAGGACTAAATCCTAATTTAGAAGATGCTTTTAATTATAACTTTATTCAAACTGCTTTATATGCAGGATATAGTGAAGAGTTTATTTTAAGTATTATTACTGAAGCATTAAAATATAATTTAAATGTTAATCACGTTGATAGTGATAAAGATACTATTATGCATACTGCAATTTATAGTGATGATTATTTAGGAGAAGTAGAAGGAATTTATGAATTATTATGTGCTAATGGATTTGATTCATCTTTAGAAGATCATGATGCAAGAAATTTACTTGAAGCAATGATTTTCCAAAAACAATATTCTAGAGAGCAAATAGAAAGTTTTAAGAAAAAATTTGAAGATAGATATTCAAAATTATACAAAGATAATCAAACTACAGAAGTAAAAACAGCAGCTGTTTGTAATGTTCAAGCTAAACGAGAAGTTCCTGTTACTGAAGTAACGCCAACTCTATCTGATAAAGATATTTTGGAACTTGAAAAATATGGAAAAGTATTAAATAAGAAAAATTATATAGTTGCACCAACTATTGGAAGAGAAAAAGAATTAAAAAATCTTATGATTACTTTAGCTCAAGATAAAAAAAGACCTTTAATAGTTGGAGAATCAGGTGTGGGTAAAACTGCAATAGTAGATGAACTTGCTTATAGAATTAAAACAGGACAAGTACCAAACTTTTTACAAGGAAAAATAATTTTAGAAGTTAATCCAAACGATATAGTTGCAGGTTGTCAATATGTAGGAATGTTTGAAGATAATATGACTAAATTAATGAAATTATGTGAAAAATATGATGTAATAGTTTTTATTGATGAAATACATACAATATACGGAATTGGTTCAACTAATGGTAAAGATAATGATATGGCATCTATGTTAAAATACTATATAGATAGATCTAATTTACAAGTAATTGGAACAACAACTGAAAAAGAATATCAAGAGTTCTTTAGTGATGATGCTTTAAAAAGAAGATTTGAAAAAATTGCTGTTAAAGAACCTACAGAAGATATTTTATATCAAATAGTTGATAAAGTAATTGGAGATTATTATGTAAAAAGTGGAATATCTTTTGAAAATGAAAACATAAGAACTCAAATAGTAAATATTATATTAAGTGCTACTGAAAAAAGTCATAGAGTATATAACGATATGGTTAATAATCCAGATTTAGCAATATCTATTGTTGATAAAGCATTTGCATTTGCGAAAGTTTACGACAGTGAATTTATCACGTCAGAACACTTTATTGAAGGATTTGAATACTGTGATAGAATTTATGAATCTACAAGAGAGCAAGCAATATCAAGATTAAGAAGTTTAGATACAAGTATATCTAAACCTGTACAAAGAGTTTTAAAAATAGATTTTAATAAATTTAGAAAATAAAAAAAAGAAAGGAGGATTATATCATGCCAGAATTAACTGATGAACAAATGAAAGTATTATTAGAAGAAATTAAAAAGAATTCAATACCACTTTCATTAAATGCAAGTAAAGAAAATGAAGAAAAAGCGCTTAAAGAGTGTGATGAATATATTGAAACTGGTAATAAAGATATTAACGATATGAATCCTCTTTCTGTTTATTTTATTATTAGTAAATTACCAGAAGATAAGCAAATAATATTTATAAAAGAGAATATTAAATATATTAAAGAGCATGATGAAGATATATTTCTTTATACAATGGTGGCTCCTAGATCTTTATCATATTTTCTTTCTTTTAATGTATTAAAGGAATTGAGAAATATTGATATTGATGTATTTAGAAAAGTTATAAGTCAAGATCCTGAAAATTTATTTTATGGATTTACACATGAAGAGTATTATTCTTTTTATACTGAATTTTATACTGAATTAATGCAAGTAGAAAATATAGAATTTATTAATGGATTATATTTTCATAATAGATGTTGTTATGATAATGCTAATATAAATGATATAAACAATGTTTTTCAACAACAAAGAGTTTACAATGAAGAATTTATGAATTTCTTCCTAGATAAGTTTAATGAAAAAATTAACCAATTTAATCCGAGACAACTTTTATCATTTCTAGAATATATAGAGAATATAGAAGTATATAAAGAATTTGTAAATAAACATTATGTTAAA
>JAQXRJ010000036.1 GCA_029218465.1 bacterium
AATGTATTCTATTTTTCTCTCGTATGTTATAGGTAAATATAAAGCTACAATATCAGTTAATCTATTAATGCTTGTAATTCCAATCATTTTATTAAGAACCGTATTTGATACATAAGGAGCTTCCTTAACATATATTTCAACATGTTTAGTAAGAGCCCTAGTATATGCTAATTCTTCTTTTTGTTCCAATTCATCATCTAAAGAATTACTGACCATTGCTTCATATATATTATCTTCCTTTGTATATGTATGAATATCAACTCTATTTATCCCAGACAAAATTATTCTAGTTTTACCATTTGGCATATCAATTTTCATTTTTATCTTAGCTAAAACACCAATTTTTGGTAATTCATTTAAATCAGGATCTATTTCTAAAACATCTTTAGGATTAACTACAACAACATTATTATCATAATAAGATTCTACTAATGATATTAACTTTTTATCATTATCATTATCAAACTCAATTCTAATTTCACTCCAAGGAAACAAAACTATATTTCTTATTATTAAAACTGGTAGACTAGTTTTATTCATAGATTCGCCTCCTTCAAATATATGACTTTTATTATAACATTTTAATAACAAAAAACAAGCCAATAGACTTGTAATTTTTAATTTTATAAAAATATTTTGAATGATTTTTAAGAATTGCATACAATATCAGATAGTCTTTTTGTTATTCTTGATGTAGGTTTTGATAATCTTCCATAAGAATATTTATATATTAATTCCTTTTCTATATAAATATCACTTATATTTTCACAGTTAATAATATCTATATTATTACCTTCTATAAACGATTTATTTATTTCCTTTATAGAAATTTCATTTTCATTTAATGAATATAATTCATCAATTTCATATTCATTATTGCTAAAAACACCTATATCATCGTTTGATATTTGACCAAGAGTATTTAAATATTTATCATATGCATACATTTTAGGTACATCTTTTTCATTATATTCAAATACAATAATTAAATCATACCAAATATAAGCATATAGATATTTATTATCATCAGATACATTTATTCTCTTGTCATTAATTATTAAACTATCTTCAGTATATAAGACATCATATTCAATATTATTTAATTTTATATGTGATGTATTATATTCCAACTTTTCAAATTTATAGCTTTTTGAAATATTGGTTTTAATTATTTCTTTTCCATTTAATCTATTTATTACTATTACTGTGGTTAATATTATTAATAATGTACTAAGTACTATTACAAATACTGCGTTATTATTAATTTTCCTCACAAAATCATCCTCTACATATTTTTTATATCTTGTTCTATAGTGGAGAATATTTCATCTAATTTAAGAGTTGTCTTTCCTCCACCTTGAGCAAACGTAGGACTTCCACCACCATTTCCATCTGACATTTGTGAAGCTTTCTTTACAGTAAAGCCTGCATTAATTGAACAATTGCTTCTACAAATAAAATTAACATTATCATCTTTTACATTTGCAATGAATATAAGTCCTTTGTTAATCTTATTCATTAAATTATCAACTATTTCCTTTAACACATTAATTTCTTTATTATCTGTTTTCATTATTATATATTTAACGTCATTATATTGCTTACAAAAATTAATATATTCATCTAAATTAGAAGATGCATTTTTAAGCTTTGCTTCATTATATTTTTTTTCAAGTAATCTTACTTCATTTTGAACGTAACTCAACTGATTCTTATTATATATTATATCTTTATATGAAGAAATTCCTTGTTGATCCAATTCAATATTAAAATCAAGTTCAATTCCTTCCTTTTTTGCTTTGTTTAGAAGATCTTTAGCTTTATCTAAAAGAACTTTTATTTCATCTACATAATGTTTTACTATATCACCAATTAAATTTTCTATTTCATCTGCAGTAGTTCCTTCTAATCTGTATAGATTACTTCCTTTAGATTCAACTTTTGATATAGCAAATCTTCCAATATCTGCTGTATTAGATACATGCGTACCTCCACATAATTCTATTGAATCTCCTATCTTAACAACTCTTACTATATCTTTATATTTTTCATTAAATAATGCCATTGCACCTATTTTTTTTGCGTCTTCTAATTTCATCTCTTTAATTAATACTTCATCAAATCTATCTATTCTTTCATTAACTTCTTTTTCTATAGAAAGAATTTCATCATCTGTAATTTTTCCAGTATAAGTAAAATCAAATCTTAACTTTTCGGAGTCAACATAACTTCCAGCCTGATGTATATTTTTCGATAATTTATCCTGTAAAACTTTTTGAATTATATGAACAGTGCTGTGATTTTTTGCAGTTTTATTTCTCCTATCTTCCATTATTTTTATACAACATGTATCATTTATCACAATAGTACCATCAACAATTTCAACCTTATGCAATGTTTGACCATTTGGTGCTTTAATACAATCTATTACTTTAGCCTTAAAGTTACCATTTTTCATAGCACCTTTATCAGATAATTGCCCACCACTAGTTGAATAGAAACATGTTTTGTCAAGTATTACATATCCATCACTATCTAAATAATCTACTTGATGACCATCTTTAAACAAGCCAATTACCTTACTTTCAAGCTCATATGTATCATATAAAAATTCTGATTTTTCAGTAAAGTTAAGTAATTCTTCATTTTGACTAGTCATACTTTGTTCAATCTTTCTACTATTTTTTGCTAAATTTTTTGCTTCATGCATATATTTATTAAATTCTTCTCTATCTGTAGTATAACCTTCATCCGTCAAATATTCTAAGGTTAATTCATAAGGAAAACCAAAAGTATCATATAGTTTAAATACTTCATAACCAGAAATTGTTTTATCAGTTGATTCTTTCATTAATTCATTAAGCCTTCTTTCACCTGCAGCAAGAGTTTTATAAAATAACTCTTCCTCTTGTAAAATAAGCGTTTTAACAATACTTTTTTGTTCTTCTAATTCAGGATAGAATTCCTTCATATTATTAGTTATAGTATCCACTAATTTATATAAGAAAGGTTCATTCATTCCTAATTTTTTACCCATTCTTACACTTCTTCTAAGAAGTC
Organism: bacterium; assembly: GCA_029218465.1. Lineage (GTDB taxonomy): Bacteria > Bacillota_I > Bacilli_A > RF39 > UBA660 > CAG-710. The sequence goes on from JAQXRJ010000036.1 coordinate 3,061, forward strand.
TTCTAAGTACATATCCCCTTCCAGTATTTTCGAATATACAACCATCTGATAATGCAACTGTAATTGCTCTTAAATGATCAGCAATTACTTTAAATGGCATATCATTATTATATTTTTTTCCTGTTAAATCTTCTATTTTTTCTATTATTGGTACAAATAAATCTGTATCAAAATTAGAATCAACTCCTTGAAATATACAACACCATCTCTCAAGACCTGCCCCTGTATCAATGTTCTTATGTGGAAGCTCCTTATATTCATTTCTAGGTATTCCTTTTTTAGAATTAAATTGACTAAATACATTATTCCAAATCTCGACAAATCTTTCTTGATCCTCATCTTTTTTGAACTTTTCAAAAGCAGTTCCATCTAAATCATAGTCACTACCTCTATCAAAAAATATTTCAGAATCAGGACCACATGGTCCTTCACCTATTTCCCAAAAGTTAGATTCAAGTTTAACTATATGTGTTGGATCAAGTCCTAAAGAAACCCATTTATTATACGCGATTTCATCTTCAGTATAAATAGTAACATATATTTTATCTTTATCTATATCCATCCATTTTTCACTTGTTAAAAATTCAAATGCGAATTCCAAAGCCTCTTCTTTAAAATAATCACCAACTGAAAAATTACCCATCATTTCAAAGAATGTTTGATGTCTTTTTGTAACACCAACATTATCTATATCATTCGTTCTTATACACTTTTGAATGCTTACCAATCTTTTTGATTCAGGTACTACTGATCCATCAAAATATTTTTTTAAAGGTGTAACTCCTGCATTTATAAATAATAAACTATTATCATCCATAGGTATCAAAGATGCAGAATCCATCACTTTATGTCCTTTGCTTTTAAAAAAGTCAAACCATTTTCTTCTTATTTCATTACTAGTTAGTTTTTTCATTTTGCTCCTCCTTTAATTATATAAATTAAAATGTTAAAATTAATTATTATCACAAATATTTAACTTTTTACTTTCTTTATTAATTATTTCTATACAATCTTGTTGTAATTTTTCTAAAGTATCATTTACGATTTTATAATCATATTCAGAAAAATTATTTAAAGCAGTTTCTGTTTTATGTAATTGTTGAGAGTTTGTTAATTCACTCTCAAAATTAATTCTTTTTACATTAATTGATACTACATCATCAAAAGCTTCTTTAATAGCAGTTATCTCAATTGGAAATCTAATATCCGTTATAATCATTACGTCAAAGAAATGACTTAATATATCTATATCTTCTATAGTTCTATCAACAAAGAATCTTGGCTTGTTAAGCTTCTCTCTTATTACATCTGTCCCAAGCTGTTGTAATAATTCTCTTGGCTTCGTTTCTTCAGATCCATTCCATCCAAAATAATCTTTTACATATACTTTTAAATATTTGGATATTTGACTTTTACATACTTTAAGTCCTCTTTTTTTATATTCTTCTTCTAAAAAATTACCAATAGTATCTTTACCATTTCTGGCTTCTCCACTTATTAAATATACTTTCACAAAAACATCTCCTAACAATCTAATTTAATATTAGTTTATCATATTTTTTATATAAAGTCTTTTAAAAAGGAAAATTTTAAAATAGATATTGTCTTAATCTTTGTGCTTAGAAATATTAAAATTATACTAAGTAAAAATATATGATAATTCTTAAGTAAAAAAGTTAGAAGTTCAAAGTCTTCTAACTTTTTTCATTCAGCTATCTTTTTATTTCATTAAGATCATATGTTTCAATGATATCTCCTTCTTTTATATCCTGATAGTTTTCTAAAGTGATTCCACAATCCATGTCTTTTTTAACTTCTTTAACTTGATCTTTTTCTCTTTGTATTGATTTAATAGATCCTGTATATAAAACTATACTATCTCTTATTAACCTAGCCTTTGAATTCATTTTAATTAATCCATCAGTAACATGGCATCCAGCAATATTACCTACTTTAGAGAATTTAAATATTTGCCTTATTTGTGCATGTCCTGTTATTACCTCTTCATAAACAGGCTCTAAAAGACCTTTCATAGAATTCTCAATATCTTCAATCATTTTGTATATTATATCATATAATTTTATATCTACATTATAATCTTTTGCAAAATCCATTGTTTTAGATGACGGCCTAACATTAAATCCAATTACTATAGCATTAGAAGCATTTGCTAGAACTATATCACTTTCTGTTATTGTACCAACTCCACCTCTAATTACATTTACTTTAACACCTTCAACATTTATTTTTGATAGACTTTGCTTAATAGCTTCTAAACTACCATTAACATCTGTTTTTAAAACAACGGATATTTCTTTAACACCACTCTGTATTGCACCAAATAAATCATCTAATGTCATACCACTTTTATTAGTGTCTTCTTCCCTAGTTCTTCTTTTTCTTTGTTCAGAAATTGATTTAGCTTGTTTTTATGTTTCAAAAGCCATGAATTTGTCTCCTGCCTTTGGAGTTTCATTTAATCCAGTTACTTCAACAGGCATAGAAGGTAGAGCTTCTACAATATCCATTCCTTTATCATTTCTTAGTGTTCTAACCTTACCATAACTATTGCCAACAACCATAGGATCACCTAATCTAAGAGTTCCATTTTGAACTAATAAAGATACTACTGTTCCAACTTGTTTGTCAAGTCGTGCTTCAATTACTGTACCTGTAGCATATCTATTAGGATTAGCCTTTAATTCATTCATTTCACTTACAAGAAGAATATTTTCTAATAACTCATCTATACCGACTTTAGTCTTAGCAGATATTTCATTAACAAGTACGTCCCCACCCCATTTTTCTGGTGTAAGTCCATTTTCTGCTAATTCTGTTAATACTTTATCTACATTAGCATCAGGTAAATCAATCTTATTTATAGCAACTATTATTGGTACCTTAGCAGCCTTAGCATGATCAATTGCTTCTTTTGTTTGAGGCATAACGCCATCATTAGCGGCAACTATAATAACAACTATATCAGTGACACTAGCTCCTCTTGCTCTCATTTCTGTAAATGCCTCATGGCCTGGTGTATCAATAAATGTTATCTTCTTACCATTAAGTTCAACTTGATAAGCTCCTATTGCTTGAGTAATACCTCCAGCTTCTCCACTAACAACGTCCGTTTGTCTTATTGCATCTAAAAGTGAAGTTTTACCATGATCTACATGTCCCATAATAGTTACAACAGGTGGACGAACCACTAAATCCTTATCATCTTCTATCAAATCATACTTTTCAAAATTGCTTATGTCTACATTTTCTTCTGTTTTTAGTACTTTATTATAATCAATTACTAAAAGCTCCGCTATATCATAACTAAGTGAATAATTAACATTAGCCATTATTCCAAGTTTCATTAATTTTTTTATTAAATCTAATACATTTACTTCTAATAAGTTAGACAATTCAGTAACAGTCATATTGTTTTTATAAACAATTACATTATCATTTTTATCTTCATTAGATTGTAATTTTTCACGATGTTTATACATTTCTTTTCTCTTAGAATGAAAACTATTTTTATTAGATTCTATTCTATCAGATTTATTTTTAACTTTTTCCTTATGTTGATGTGAATCTATATCTATATTTTTATCTATTATCATTTGTTCAACTTTTTCATCAAGCTCATAATCATATTTATCTTCACTATCAATTGCATCATCAATACTCGCTAATTCATTATCTAATAAAGTTATATCATCATCAGATAATACAGTTTCAACACTTTCATAGCTTATTCCAAGCTTATCACATAATTTAAGTATTTCTTCTTCTGTTTTACCTACATCCTCACAATATTCCAATATGTTCATAAACACCCTCCTTTTTTAATCATTATTATTAATTATATTTATTATTTCTTCATATATACAATCAGGAATCTTACATTCCAAATGTCTTTCCAGTTTTTTTTCTAACCTTGCTTTATTAATAATACTTATATCTTTTTTTATATAAGCCCCTCTTCCATTAGCTTTCGATGTTAAATCAACAACTACATTTTCTTCTGGTGTTCTTACTATCCTAAGAAGATCTTTCTTAGGTAATTTTTCACCAGTTATAACGCAAGTTCTTAAAGGTATCTTTTTCTGTTTCATAATACCTCCTTAATCTTTAAAGTTTATTCCCATTTCACTAGCTTGTTCTGTGCTTTTAATATCAATTTTATATTTTGTTAGTTTAGACGCTAATCTTGCGTTTAATCCTTTTTTACCAATGGCAAGAGAATAATTATCTTTATCTGCAACCACTATTGCTTCTTGTTTTTTAGGATCAGTTATTATTACATGCAAGTTTTTTGCTGGTGCTAGGGCATTTGATATAAATATTGATGGATCTTTATCATATTTAACAACATCAACTTTTTCTCCATGTAATTCTTCTAGAATTCTAGCTATACGAGATCCTTTTTCTCCTATACAGCAACCAATTGGATCTATATTAGAATAATCTGAGTAAACAGCAACCTTACTTCTCACACCTGCTTCTCTAGCACAGCTGTAAAGCATTACTGTTCCATCTGATAATTCCGGTATTTCATGTTCAAACAATCTTTTTACAAATCCATAATGATTTCTTGATAAAAGAATAAATAATCCTTTACCTGAATTGTCTACTTTTGATACATATACTTTAATTTGTTTGCCCATTTCTATTTTTTCACCAGGAATACACTCTTTTTTAGGTAATATACCGTTTACTCTTCCAAGATCAATAAAGTAATTATCAACATCTTCAAGTGCTACTTCACCGATTAATAATTCATCTTGTTTTCCACCAAATTCATCCATTATAGCGTTTCTTTCAGCTTCTCTAATTTTTTGAATTATAACTTGTTTAGCTGTTGATGCTGCAACTCTGCCAAAATCTTTAGGTGTAACCTCAGTATCAATTGTATCACCAACATTTAGTGTTTTATTAATTTTTCTTGCTTCTGTTAAAGTAATCTCTAAATCTAAATCTGGATCTTCTGCATCATCTTCAACTACAGTTAAATACGAATAAACTTTTATTTCTCCTGTTTTTCTATCAATAAATATTTTTGAGTTTGTTAATGAATCAAAGTTTTTCTTATAAGCTGTAGCAAGTGCTAATTCCATTGCTTCAAAAACAAGTTCTCTATCAATTTTCTTTTCCTTTACTATTAAATCTACTGCTTTTATAAATTCATCACTATTCATCTATATTACCTCCTTTTTCTTTTGCATAGATGTCTAATATATATGATCCTTCAACAAGATCAACATCATCTAGAAGTGGATTAATAATTCGTGTTGCCATTACAACTTTATTAAGTGGTATTATTTTTTTTGAATCCAATACTATATGAACATAAGTATTTTCATTTTCCTTATCAACATACACATCATCAATCCATAAATCTAATTTGTTTAATCTACTGCCAACCAAATTTAGAACTTTTTCTTTCATAGATTTACCTCCTTTTAAACATAAAGAGCAGGACTTTTTTTAGTCCCACTCTTTGGTTGCTATAAGTATTATAGCACAAAATGTTATATTTTCAATATATTTATTTGCTTTTTCTAACTTAATATAAGTTTAGTAAAATTTATATGTATACATGTTTTTATAAGCTTGCTGCAAAAGAAGATAAAGATATTCCCTTAGACATTCTTACCCTTGGTAATTGTAACTTATCCATACCTTTTTTAACTTTACCATATTTCGTTGTTACAGCAACTTTAAAAGGAGATGATTTCATAATTTGCAATGTTCTTTCAGTTACATCACCATACGGATATGCAAGTACATCACTAGTACCTAATATAGAAATAGATTTGTTCAAGTCTGCTAACCCTTTTTTATATGAGATGCATCTAAATAAACCTCCATGTCCTCCAGTACATCCACCAGTATGCATGCTATCAGTGTGAGACTGATATGTAATATATTTTGATTGATAATTTTTAAATTTTGTTCCTCCAGCTTTAGAAGTAATGATGAATGATGTTACAGGAACTTGCATTTTGTTAATAAGAGGTACTGATAAATCAAAAAATGAACTTTGACCATCATCTATAGAAATAACAACACTCTTTTTAGGTAAAGTAATTTTACCATCTACAAAATTAGCAACTTCAGTCCAAGTAGGAAAATAAAAATTGTTATCTTTTAAATACTTTAGTTGTTTTTCAAAAGCGTGTATCTCCATCCAATTAGAATTTTCGCCCTTTTCACCTTTAGTTTCATCATAAAAATAATGATACATTAAAATTGGTAATCCATATCCACTTCCAGATGTATTTGTTGAGCTTTTTTCACTTTTAACAACAGGAGCTGTTTTTTCTTTTACAATAACTTTTCTTTTTATTGATGATATATTACCTGAGGAATCTTTAACTGAATAAGTAAGTTCATATGTTCCAACTTTTTTATTATCAACTACACCTGATATTTCAACTTTTGTTGTTAAATCACCATCATAATTATCTATCGCAGATGCACCCTCTTCTTTATATTCATTATTAATATATATTGATATTTCACTTTTTCCTTTCAACTCTAATTTAGGTGCATCTTCATCAACAACATTAACAATTCTTTTTAATTCTTTTTTATCTTTTACATATTTATATTTTATTGAATATTTAATTTCATATTTTCCAATTTTCTTATTATCAACTTTTCCGTTAATTTTTATATCTTTACTGATATCTTTTTTATTTATTTTAGCAACAGCGCCCTCTTCTTTATATTCCTCATCCAATTTTATGATAATTTCATTTTTACCATTTAATTTAAAAGAAATCTTAGTTGTATTGTATAAATAGACAAACACTCCACAACTAATCATAAGTAATATACAAAACATTATAATAATCATTTTAACAGTTTTATTCATATAATCCTCACTATCTACAATCAATATAACATCATATTATTTGGATGTCTATATATTATTTTTATATAAATACAAAGTTTTATTTAATGATATTATGATTATAAAATTACCATAATGAAATGAAGGTAATGTTAATGCAAAAATATGTACTGTTATTGAATGAATTGTAGCCTATAGAAATGATAAGTCATCTATTAAAGTATCTATTACATTTCTTATCTTTAATAACAACATCAATTATTTTCGAATATTAATTACTACTAATCTTAGCATTAAGTTATATAATATAAATGCATTTAAATTATCCAATTATATTGCCATATTTATCAGGTGTAAATGTTGAGTCAAGTGTAAGATTTTTTACAGAAGGGGATAAATAATTTGGTACATAATAAAAATCATCTCCTCTAATTATTCCAGCAACACCAATTATATTATTTTGATTTGCATCAACAAATGGAAGTAGCCAAATCAAATCTCCTTCTTGAGGTTCAATACCAGTTTCATTACTATCATATATTAAGTTTTCACTATAATCAGTCAAAACATAATATTCCTTATTTTCATCTTTTTCTATTTTTTCTGGAGTAAAGATATATCTTCCATTGCCATTACTAGTATACATTATTTGTGTATCGACTTTATTATTTAAAATATGTATTCCATAACTTATACCTGAACCAGGTCCATAATACCAAGAATCTTCAATTACATTATCTGTATTGTCTTCAGCAACGTTTTGATTTATACCAGTTTGAACAAATGATGGTTGAACAATAAAATTATATGATACTCCTTCATTTGCCATTTTCTTAACTTGATACTTTCCTGTTGAACTTGTTGGAAGTTCTGTAACATTTTCATTAAATGTTAATGTGACATTAAATGTTCCTTTACCTGTTGTTGGTGCTAAATAGTCAAGTGTTCCGTTTGATGTGTC
>JAQXRJ010000037.1 GCA_029218465.1 bacterium
TAAATTGAAAGTAGTTTTGTTATTTATAATGTAGAAATACACTTACAAAATGATATATCTAATAAATAATTTTTTTGACAATATTAATAAAATCTGTTATTATTAGTATGTAAACAAGGCAACTTGCATAAAATAAAAAAGAGGAACATTCAATTCTGCAAGTGAATGTCGTCTCTAAAAAATTAGTTTTGACACTCTATCAATGCTAAAGAGTGTCTATTTTTTTATTCAAATTGAACCTGTAACACATCAATTTTCAATAAAATATCCTACTAGTAAACTAAAAAATTCATATATAATTATAAAAAATATTCTTAAATTTTAATAGGAACATTTGATGTGAGTATCGTCCTCCAATCTTGAGAAAGAAAGGAGGGATACAATGAAGAAAAGAACTTTTATAATAAAAGTCCTTCGTCTTATTACTATTATTTTATTACTCCCTACCTTATTGGTAATAGCAATAAAAAATGACACGCTTTCATCTCTGATTGAGTGTCAATACTAAGTTTTTAGAGGCGACATTCACTTGCAGAATCGAATGTTCCTCTTTTTTATTTTATGCAAGATTCCTTGCTTACATACTTACATATTAATAATATCAAAAATCATTGATATTGTCAAAACCCTTAATTGTGCTTTGATATATTCTTCTAGGTCTTTAAATTTAATTTTCTAATTATAACCATTTATAAATATTTCATCATATTCTTCAAAAATTAAATAATCATTATTTTTAACTTTTAATATATGTGATTTAACATAAGCAATATTTGTATTTTTAATAGATTTAATATTACCATTAATGAATTTATAATCTACATAAGCAAACCTACAAATCATTTCAACCTTTCTTTTTAATTCTTCACTTATTACAAGTTCTTTAGTTTCTATTGTCATAACTCATCACTTATCCTTTCTTAAATAACAAAAAACTAACATTTCTGTTAGTAATTTATTACTATCGAATTTATAAAGGTTCGAGTTTCCTATCAATCTGGTGCTGAAAACAGGATTCGAACCTGCGACCTGCTCTTTACGAGGGAGCTGCTCTACCAGCTGAGCTATTTCAGCATGTACTTTTAAGAATAAAAACTTAAAAGTTTAACATAATCCATTCTGGTTTAAATATAAGTAATATACCTACAATTATCATAATTAAACCACCTATTAAATTAACATATTTAGTATATTTAGTTGATTTAGTAGTTATAGATAGAGTGCATACTGCAATTGTAAAAACAACTATATCATCTAACATATAAAATATCACATAAATAAGTAAATATATTATCCTAGCTAATCCACTTATTTTATTAAGCGCTAATATATCAGAAAATATTGCAGGAAATCCTATTGAACAAGCAAGTTCAACTAAATTAACCGATATTGCTAGAAGTATTATTCCAACTAACGCAATAAAAATATTTTTTTCTTTAACTATATTTGTCACTTTTTTAAATACGCTTTTTCTCTTTTTATCATCAACCACATGGCATCCACTATCATTTCTTGTCTTAACATATGTTTTTATATTTAATACACCTGCTGTTATAGCAACCAAAGCTATTATCTTTTGGAGCCAACTAACAATCATAAAATTAAGAACAAAACTTATTCCAAGCATAGATAAAAAATAAACAAGTCCAGAAGTAAATAAAAACGTATAACCATATATAAACATTCTCTTTTTATTTTTCATGCCAAAAAACATATTTATTAAAAATATTAGTATCCACATAGCACATGGATTAAATCCATCTACTAATCCTAAAACAACTGAAATCATAATTAAAGATGTATCTTTAACATTAACATTGCCTATTAATGGTATTTTATAATTATTAATTTCAGATTCTGTTTGTTTTTCTTCTTGTAAATAATCTTGAATAGTGTTTTCTATTTTATCACCAACAAATTCACTATATCCTACAAAATATTTATCACCAATAACCGTAAATGGAACGCTATTAGAAGTATCATTAAATATTGTTTTAATGCTTTGTAGATATTCATAATTTTCTTTATTTTTAGATACTTCAAATATATAAATATTTAAATTATCATATTTTTCCTTTATTGAATCTAAAAACTCAATTTCAGATTTGCAATGAGGACAAGATTCTCTATGAAATAAATATAAATTAACTTTTCCTTCTTCTATTTCTTTGTCAACAACTTTATAAACTAAATCTTCATAATCATTTGATAAAGATCTTACACTAGGAATGAAAAAAATAAAGGCAAAAGCAATTATTAATATTTTAAAATATTTTTTCAATTTATCACTCCTCAATTATTTTTTTAATATCTTCAAAAGTTTTTTCTCCACATAGTCTTGATTTTTCTATTTCGTTTTCAAATATAATTGTTACAGGCAAAATATCACCTGGTTCAAATTTTTTTACTATTTCTTCATCTACGTCATAATCATATTTAACTACTTCTATATCTTTATATTCTTCTTCAACTTTAGTCCAAACTTTATACATATTTATACACGCAGGACACCACATAGAACTTATTACTACTATCTTCATATTTACCTCAAATTTGTTAACCTTTTAACACTTTCCTTAAATATTGATATAAATTTTTCTAATTCTTGTTTTGTAGTTTTATATGATAAACTTATTCTTATACTAGATTTTGCTCTATCTTCATTATTTGTAAGATATAATACTGCTTTTGATAGACTATTATTAGAAGAACAAGCCGTTTGCGTAGAAATATAAATATCACTTTGTTCTAATAAATGAAGCATAGTTTCTGGTTTAACACCTATCACACTTAAATTTAATATATATGGACTACATTTATCATTACTATTAATATAAACATTATCAATACAAGAGATATTATCAACTAAATATTTATTTAAAGATTCAACATACTTATAATTCTCTTCAATTTTTTCATAAACAAGTCTAAGTGCTTTTGCTAAAGAAACAATTAATGGAAGTGCTGGAGTTCCACTTCTAAATATTGTAGTTGATTTACCACCATGGATTAGTGGTTCAAGTACAATATTCTCTTTTTTTATAAGCATTCCAATTCCCTTAAGGCCAAATATCTTATGAGCACTCATACTAACAAGATCGATATTAGATAAATCTATTTTATATTTTCCAATGCTTTGAGTCATATCAACATGAAAAAAAATCTTTGGGTAATTTTTTAAAACATTAGCTATGTCTTCAATGGGATTCATAATACCTATTTCACTATTAACAGAAGTAATGCTTACTAAAATAGTATCATCTCTAATTAAATTCTTTAATGATTCAATATCAACAAGACCCTTTTCATCATTTTCTACAAAATCAATTTCAAATCCTTCATTTTGCAAATAAGAAATAGGACCATAAATAGAAGAATGCTCATATTTAGTAGTTATAATATGTTTACCTCTATTTTTATATTTGTAACAGATACCCTTTAATGCGGTATTATTTGATTCACTTGCTCCACTTGTATATATAATTTCACTAGGCTTAACCCCCAAAATATCACTAATTTGTTTTGTAGCAGCCTTTATAAGTTCATTTGACTTAGACCCTAATGAATGTATAGAATTAGGATTTCCTATAAATTCTAGACAAGCTTTATTAAAACTATCTAATACTCTCTCATCAACTGGTGTAGTTGCAGAATAATCTAAATAAATCATTTTCACACCTTCTTTTATAAAAACATAGTTATTATATCAAAAAAAAAACAAAAAAAAAAGAGTATCAAAAATTAATTAAGAAATATATATAAATGATATTTATTTTTTGCTCATAATTAATTTTTTCTACTATTATTATCGTAAAGAATTAATTTTTTCTTCAAAATTATCACTACATACTATATAACTTCCACTTACTACTATATCAGATTTACTAACATTACTAATTGTATCACTATTAATGCCACCATCTACGCTTATTAATATATTCCTATTGCCTATCATTTTCTTAACTTTTTCTATTCTAGCCGTTGCCTCTTCAATAAACTTTTGTCCACCTAGACCTGGTTCAACACTCATAATAAGTATTAAATCAATTTTGTCTAAATAGTTATTTAATACAGAAACATCAGTATCTGGTTTAATTGATAAACCTACCTTTATTCCATAAGATTTAATTAAGTCAATATAATTATCAATTTCACCTAATTCTACATGAATTGTAATAAATTCAGTATTTAATGTTGCATATTGCTCAATAAATTTTATTGGTTCATTAACCATTAAGTGAACATCAAATCTCTTTCTAAGAACATACGATAGCTTATTCAAAATTTTAAAAGGAAGAAATTTTTTCTTAACAAATCTTCCATCCATTACATCAACATGAACATAATCGGCTGTTGTAGAATCTATTTCCAGTAAATCATCGATTATATCTTTACTGCTCAAAAATGAAACAGAAACTTTTTTCTTCATAATTTCACCTACTTATTTAAAAACTTTATATAATTATCATACCTGCTTTGTAATATATTTCCTTCTTCAACCTGGTTTTTAATAACACATTCTTTCTCTTTTGTATGAAAACAATCTTTAAAAGTACAAAAATATTTACTAAATTCAACAAACGAATCTCTAATTTGTTCATTAGAATATTTTGACAAATCTATGCTTGAAAAACCAGGAGTATCTAAAACTTTACCTTTAAAAAGATTAATTAATTCTACATGTCTTGTTGTATGTCTTCCTCTACCAAGTGCTATGGAAACCTCACCTGTTTCTAAATTAAGATTTTTATTTAGTTTATTTAGTAATGTTGATTTACCAGCACCTGTTTGTCCTGTAAACACAGTCGTTTTATTTTTGAAACACTTTTTTATTCTAAATAATTGCTTATTAGTGAATACTTTATATCCGATTTTCTTATAATATTTAATATATTTATATATTTCTTTTTTTTCTTTATTGTTTAATAAATCCATTTTTGTAATACAAATAATAGGAACAATACTATTACAATGACACACAGTAATTAATTTATCTAATAAATTAGTGGAAAAATCAGGATGTTTCACACTAGTAATAATAAAAGCCTGATCAATATTAGATACAAGTGGTCTTTCTAAAGCATTAATTCTTTCTTTTATATCTAATATATAATTGTTTTTTTCATCAAAAACAACATAGTCACCTACCGTAGGTGTTACATTATTATGTCTAAATTTTCCTCTACTATGGCATTCGTAAACTTTATCACTACTAGTAACAAAATATAAATTACTTAATATTTTAGTTATTTGTCCTTCCATTATTCCTCCTATGGTGTATTCTCTATTTCTTCTTCAGAACTATCTATATTTTCTTCTGTTTCTTGAAAAGGTATACCTTTCGCAACATTTATAGTAAGTTTTACTCCTTTGATTATTTTATCATTTGGTTTTCTTGATTGATATATAACAGTACCTTCTTTGTAGTTACCAGTGTTTTCTATTTCTTTAACTTCTAGAAGAATACCATATTCATCACAAAAAGCTCTAACTTCATCAACTGTCCAAGATTCGCTTACAAAATCTGGATATTTATCATAATTATCAGGAATATAAAGTATTATTTTATCTCCCTCTTTTAAAACTTTACCTTTTTCTACACTTTGACCTATGATTGCATCATTATCTTCAACTACTTCTGAAGTACTTTTCTTTTCAATGGATACATCTAGTTTATATACATTTTTAAGAAGTGTTTGAATCTCTATATAATTTCTACCAGTATAATCTTCAACTATATAATCATCATCGTCTTTTACCTCATATATAGTGATTAAGCTTCCTTTTTTTATACTTCTTCCTTTAGATGGTTCAGTCTTAACAACTTGACCGAACTCATAATTTTCATCTTCAACTTTTTCAGTTTCTGTATTAACAATAAATCCTGCATCTATCAAAACTTGTTCAGCATCAACAACACTCATTCCTGATACATCCGGAACAACAACATTTGGAATTTTCTTACCCGCAGTAAAGTATAAAATAAGAGATCCTGATACAACAATTAATAACAATATAGCGACTAAAATTACTATTGCAACTTTACTTTTAGAGTTATCTTCTTTTGGAATTTCTTTTACAATATCAGATGTCGATTCTACATCAATATCTTTAGCTTTTTTTTCTTCTTTTTTTATAATTGGAATCTTTTTAGTATCGTCTGCTTCATGTTCTGGATATTTAAACACAATTCTTTCAACATCTTTTTTTTCTTCTTTAAGGCATTCTTTTAAGTCATTATACATCTCTCTAACATCGTTATACCTATTTTTAGGGTTTTTAGCTGGTGCTTTAATAATAATATTTTCAACACTTTGCGGAATATTAGAGTTTTGTTTTTTCACACTAGGAATAGGTTCTTTCATTTGCTTTAACGCAATTTCAACTGCGTTATCTCCTTTAAATGGTAATACTCCTGTTAATAGTTCATAAAACAATATTCCCATAGAATAAATATCACTTTTTATAGTTGAACCCTTTCCACTAGCTTGTTCAGGAGGAAGATAGTGAACACTTCCCATAACAGAATTAGTTTGAGTAAGTTGAGTTGAATTAAGAGCCATAGCTATGCCAAAATCAGTAATTTTAATTTGCCCATTATCCTGTATCATTATATTTTGGGGTTTTAAATCTCTATGTATTATGTAACCATCATGCGCATGGGCCATTCCATCAGTAAGTTGAAGCATAATATCAATTGCTTCCCCTATAGTTAAATTACCACGCTTTTTTAATAGTTGTTTTAAAGTTCTTCCTTCAACATATTCCATAACTATGTAATAGTTTCCATTATCTTCACCTACGTCATACATCTCAACGATATTTTGATGAGATAATGATGAAGCTGACAAAGCCTCTCTTTGAAAGCGTCTAATGAACTTTTCATCACCGGCTAAATCTCCTCTTAAAATTTTAATTGCAACTTTTCTATCTAGTATTACATCCATAGCTAAATAAACGTTAGCCATTCCACCTTCGCCAATACTTTTAATTATCTCATAACGATCATTAATTCTTTGCCCCTTTGTTATCAATTTTACTCACCACTTTCTCTTAAGTCTAAATAAGCTATTGATATATTGTCCGTACCACCGCGATTATTACATTTTCTAATTAATTTAATTATTTTTTCATCTAATTCTAATTCACTATTTAGAACTTCTTCTATTTGCTCATTATCTAGCATATTAGTTAATCCATCACTTGATAAAAGTATCGCAGATACTTCCATATCACAGTCAAAAATGTCTATATCTATCGGATCATTTGCGCCAAGTGCTTTCATAAGAACATTTTTCTTTGGATGATCTTTAGCCTCCTCGGGAGTTATTTCTCCAGCTTTCATTAATAAATTTACTAAAGTGTGATCATATGTAACTTTATGCAAGTGACTATCTTTAAGTACAAATCCACTTGAGTCACCAATATTTCCAAATAATATATATTTTTTTGTTACAAGTGCAATAACAAGAGTTGTTCCCATTCCTTTACTTTCTGGATGTTTATCAACATAATCGAATATTAAATTATTAATTCTAACAGTTTTTTCTCTAAGCCAGTTTATTGCGCCTATCTTATCTAGAGAATTAAAATTATCATTAAAACTATTTACTAAATAATCAACTGCAAGACTAGATGCTATCTCTCCCGCTGAATGTCCTCCCATTCCATCCGCAACCGCCATTAAATATTCATCATCATTATTTTTTACAATAACAACATTATCTTCATTATGATCTCTTACTTTTCCAGTATCAGTTAAATAAAATGATTTCATAAATCCTCCTTCTTACTTCTAAGCTGTCCACACGCTGCACTTATTTTAGATCCGAATTCGCGTCTTATTGTTACATTTAATCCTTCTTTTTTAATTATATCATAAAAATCTAAAATAGTACTCTTTTTACTTCTTTTAAACTGTAAATTATTAGTTTCATTGTATGGAATCAAATTAATATAACAATTAAGCCCTCTAAGAAGAGTGCAAAGCTCAAGTGCATTCTCTTTTGAGTCATTTATACCACTAAGTAATATATATTCAAAAGTAACCCTTCTATTTGTTCTATTAATATAATCTCTTATAGTTGGAATAAGTTTTTCTAAACTATATACTTTATTAATTGGCATAATAGAATTTCTAATTTCATCATTTGGGGCATGAAGAGATACTGCAAGATTAACTTGATATGGGAGCTTACTAAATTCTATTATTTTTGGAATTATACCACAGGTTGATATTGTTATATGACGACTTCCTATATTAAGTCCTTTGGGATCATTAACAGTTTTGATAAATTCAACTATGTTATCAAAATTATCAAATGGCTCGCCTATTCCCATTACAACAACATGACTAATTCTTTCTCCAATATCTTCACTAACTTGCAATATTTGCAAAATCATTTCATTTACTTCAAGATTTCTTACTTTTTTTAGCCTTCCACTTTCGCAAAATTTGCAAGTCATATTACATCCAACTTGACTTGAAATACATATACTAATCCCATAATCATGCCTCATAAGTACACTTTCAATTCTTTCTTTGTCAGAAAGCTCAAATAAATATTTATTTACAAGTTTATCTCTTTCAATTTTAAGTATGTTTAATTTATCACAAGTAAAATCTTTTTTTAATCTATCAATAACTATTTTCTTAACATTTGACATATCATCAAAGCAATTAATATTCTTTTGATATATCCATTCATATACTTGAATTGCTTTAAATTTTTTTTCTCCAATAGACAAAAAATATTCTTCAAGTGAATCTCTGCTTAATCCATATATGCTTTTCATACAACTTATCACATCCAACAAAATTATATCATACTAAAAGAAAAAGTGAAAACAATCACTTTATATTTTTTTATTATTATATTTTTCTAAAAATTCACTTCTAAATTCTAACATTCTATCTTCTTTAATAGCGCATCTTATGTCTTCTGTTAACTTAATTAAAAATCTTGTATTGTGAATAGATAAAAGTCTTCCTCCTAATAATTCATCAGTTGTAATTAAATGACGAATATATGCTTTGGTAAAATTCTTACATGTATAACAATCACAATCTTCTTCAACAGGTGTAAAGTCTTCTCTAAATTTAAGATTTCTCAAGTTAATTTTTCCATGTCTAGTAAAAGCATTACCATGTCTAGCTATCCTTGTTGATAATACACAGTCAAACAAATCTATTCCTCTTATTACACCTTCTATTATATCAATTGGATCTCCTACCCCCATTAAATATCTAACTTTATCTTTTGGTAAATATGGAGTTGAATATTCAATCATCTTATACATAGTTTCTTTATCTTCTCCAACACTAGTACCGCCTATAGAATAACCATCAAAGTTCATTTTAACAGTTTCCAATGCACTTCTTTTTCTTAAATCCTCAAATTCACCACCTTGTACTATTCCAAACAAACTTTGTCTAGGATTTGAGTGTACTTTTTTACCCCTTTGTGCCCACCTAAGTGTTCTTTCTATTGATTTTTCCATATATTCATGTGTAACTGGATATGGAGGACATTCATCAAAACTCATTGCTATATCACTATCTAATTTATTTTGTATTTCAATAGATTTCTCAGGCGTTAAAAATAATTTAGAACCATCTATATGACTTTTAAAGAAGACACCTTCTTCGGTAATATCTTTAGGTTTAGCTAGAGAAAAAACTTGGAATCCACCTGAATCTGTTAATATTGGACCTTTATAATTCATAAATTTATGAAGACCACCAGCTTTTTCTATTAAATCTTCACCTGGTCTAAGCCATAAATGATATGTATTAGATAATATTATTCCACATTTACATTCATATAATTCTTCTGGTGTCAAAAGTTTAACATTAGCTTTTGTCCCTACTGGCATAAACATTGGAGTTTCAAAAGTACCATAATTAGTCTCAATTGTTCCAAACCTTGCCTCAGTATTTTCATCTTTATGTAATAAATTATATTTAACCTTCATTTAAATCACCAGCAATATATTATCATAAAATTAAAAAAGATAAAAGAAGCTAAAACCAATATTTAGCTTCTTTGATTAATGTTTTTACGATTTTTTATAATTATATATTAACTAAATTATATTTTATTATGAAATTACATAATTATAATTGAATGTTGGACTAAGAGTAGAATCATACCATGCAGTTGTATTAGCGTAGCCATCCACTTCGTTTTTCCAACTCTCTTCACTTCTCTCAATATTTATTTGTTCTAAAGGATTAGTATTAAAAGAACCATAACCAACATAAGTAACGCTTCTAGGAATTGTTAAAATTTTTATTTGATTATTAAGAAACGCATATTGATCTATAGTTTCTACAGTTGATGAAATTATTAATTCATTTATTTGATTATTATTAAATGCATTATTTCCTATAATTTTCAAATTTGTTGCATCTGTTAGATCAAGACTACTTATTTGATTATTAGTAAATGCCCTGCTTCCTATATTTTTCAAACTTGTTGCATCTGTTAGATCAAGATTACTTATTTGATTCCCAAAAAACGCATAATTTCCTATACTTGTTACACCTTCACCTAAGGTTAAACTTTGAATTGATGAATTATAAAATGCACTATTGCCAAAAGAACCATCAGGTATTTCTCCACTATTTATTGTTAAATTTGTTACGGATCCAAAGGCCTGGAATTCATATTCTTTTTTATATTCGTTTATAATTAATTTGTTTATTGAGAGTTTATTTCCATCTGAATCATATTTAATAAAAGCT
>JAQXRJ010000038.1 GCA_029218465.1 bacterium
AAAGTTCGTCAACCAATTAAAGAAGTAATATTTGAAGAAAAATATAAAGAACTAATAAGCGAATTTGAAAATTTATTCAAAGAAGAACTTAATGTTAAAGAAGTTAACTGGACTAATGATTTATCTAAATATTTAATAATCACTTATAAACCAAATTTTAAAGAAGCAGGAAAAGTATTTGGAAGCAATATTAAGGCTTATAGCGATTATTTAAATAATATAAGTGAAGATGATATTCAAAAACTAGAAAGCGGAAAATTAACTATTGATTTAAATGGTGAAAATTATAATATTGATTCAAATTATGTATTAAAAACTATTAATGCAGTAGATGGCTATAAAGCAGTAATGTTAAATTATAAAACAGTTATTATAAATACCACATTAAATCAAGACTTAATAAATGAAGGAATAGCACGTGAAATAGTATCTAAAGTACAAAACTTAAGAAAAACAAGTGGATTTGATATTTCTGATAGAATAGATATGAAATATAATGGGCCTAAAGAAATAGTAGATGCTGTTAATGAATTCAAGAGTTATATTATGGATGAAGTATTAGCTCTTACACTTAATGAAGACGAAAGTGCTTCTGAAGAATTAAAAATCAATGATTATGATATGAAAGTATCTATTAAACAAGTTAAATAATAAAAGCACTAGAAATAGTGCTTTTAATGTGCCTAAATTGACTTATAACACGTTTTTTGGTATAATAAAGCCCAATCAAATGAATTAATTTGACTATATATCATTGATTAATAATGATTATTATTAGGAGATATATGAAAGAAAATATTTTAAATATTTAATCTTTAAGAAGGAGAAATTGATTACCAAAATTATATAATTTTTTAAATTAAAAAACTGTATTAAAAAGGAAAGGTAAGAAATGAATTTGAAAGTTATAGTTGTTAAAACTATAGAAGATTTAGAAAAGATAAGAAAAGTAAAAAGTGGTAAGGTTATTATAATATTAAAAGGAAATTTAGATTTAAAAGATATTGAAAGTTTTAGAAGTATAAATATTCCAAATACTAGTGTAATTATTTATGGTGGAGGACATACAATCTACAATATGACTATTGATTCTAATTTAGATTCAGTAGGTATGTTTAGTGAAGTAAATAACTTATATGTAAGAAATCTATTATTTGATAATGCGAAGGTTAAAGGAAATAACGAAGTAGGTATTTTAGCTGGACATGTAGATGGAAAACTTGATGTTAAAGATTCTTTATTTAATGGGGAAGTAAAAGGAAACTTTTTCGTAGGTGGTATAGCTGGTTTAACAGAAGAATCAGAATTCAAATCAACAGATGTATTTGCTGATATTAATGCAGAAGAATTCGTGGGTGGTTTAGTTGGACTAACAAGACATTATAAAAGTAAGAATATTGGAAACTTCGAAGCAATTAAAGCAAATGGAGAATTCAAAGAGAAAGAATATGGTGTAGCAACCGGAAGAATATTAAAAAAATAATGGCTATCAAAGTCATTATTTTTTTATTGAATAAAAATTTCAAATGTAATATACTTAATATAGTAGGTGAAGATATGAAAAATATTTTTAAATTATTAATTTTAATTGTTATATCATTATTTTTATATATTGATGTAGATGCACAAACAAAAGAATGTACATATGAACTGGGATATAATAATGGCTCAACAACGTTAAAAGATCAAATAACTTTTTATTTAGAACCAGGTGTAGGTATAAAAGATGAGTTTTATATGAAAAGTACAAACACAAAAACTAAGTTTGGTGGAGCAATGGCAATTCCAAAAGGAAAAATTTATACAGATAAACCATTTTATATTGGAGATAAACAAGAAATATTAAATGCTTTTTATGACTCAAATAATAAAGTAGTTTCTTCGTGTCCTTCATCGCTACCATTTATAGTTTTTGGAACTGGCACAGCAATTTTTGAAGATGGATATATATTATGTAATGGAAATTACCATTCTGGCCCTGAAGGCGTAATAATACAAGGTACAATAACACAAGTAAAAAGTGATACAGATACAGATGAAGATAAAAATAATCAAAGAAAAAATTGCGGTAAAAGTTTTGTATTTTCGCTAAATTCAACAAATGATGCTTCAGAATACAAAGGATATTCATTAATAGGACAATATTATTTAGAAAATAATACAAAGTATATAGAAATAAAATTAAAAAAAGGTCAAGAAGAAAGAGATAGTACAACACATGCATTAGTTCCAACAGTAGGTTCAACATTGGAAATTGATTATTTTCAAAAAAAATATGGCGGCTTACCACTAAAAGTTGAAACTTTTGATAATTGTGACAATATGCCTCCGACAAAAACATGTGAAGTACTCGATTCAACTACAAAATTATTTATAGGTTCAGATTGCACTAATGATGCAAATGGAGATCCTGACACAGAAAAAAATACAGAAACCGGGGAAGAATACGAAAACAAATATGAAAATAACTACGGCCCATTCGAAGGAAATATGCCAGCACCAGGTTTTGGAGAAAACGGCGATTTATGTTCAGATATACTTAATGAGAACCTTAGTAAATTAGTCAAACTTTGTATAACAATATTAAGAATAGCCGGGGCAGTAATAGCAGTAGTAAATGGAATGATAGCATTAATTCCAGCAGTTGTAAGCAAGAACCCTGATGCGTTAAAGAAAGCCGGACATAAATGTATGCTAATGGGAGTTATATTACTAGTAATAGGTGTATTCCCAACATTATTAAGAGCTATCGCAAAAATATTTGGATATGATGTAAGTTGTATTTTCTAAATGTTATTATTACGAATAAATTCACGGAGCATTTTTATAAGTGCTCTTTTTTCTATTCTTGAAACATAACTTCTTGAAATGTGTAATTTTTTAGCTATTTCTTTTTGTGTTTTTTGAGCAGTATTTAAAAGCCCATATCGCATTTTAATAATTTCTAGTTCACGAGTACTAAGTACATTTAAATATTTAGATAAGTTTCTAATATTGTCTTTATATTCAGTTATTTTATCTAAACTTTCAGTATGCTCTTCAAGTACATCTATAAGTGTTATATCCCCTCCATCTTTATCATGAGCA
>JAQXRJ010000039.1 GCA_029218465.1 bacterium
AATGGATCTTCACTAATTATCTCTAAAGCATACTTTAATTTGAGTAATTTAATAACTTCAGCTTTAGTTTTTTCATAGTTCTCACTTATTAGATTAAACATATCAGAAGCAGAATTAAAATGTTGTAAAAATGTTGCTTCCCACATAGCATTACGATAAAAAGAATTAGCTAAATAATAAGCGATAACTTCAGGCATGATATATTCTTCAACAAAAGTATGATAGTTATCATAAAAAGGATTAATAACCTTTTCACATTCTTCATCACTAATGTCTTCGTCAGTACATTTTCTTAGCATAAGCACCTCCACGTGTATTAATCACTCTAAATAATAAATATTGCAAGTTAATTATTAAAATATCATGCTTTTTATCAATAATTATCAAAAAGTGTGGTATAATGTATTCGTAGGATAGGAGGAAAAATATATGATTAATAGTAAAGTTTTGAATTCTCCTATTAGGTGGGCAGGATCAAAGAAAAAAATATTAAATGAAATGTTAAATGCATTTAAAACTAATAGAGAAAACTATATTGAATGCTTTCTTGGTTCTGGTGTTGTACTTATAAATGTACTTAAAAACAACGATAAATTAAAGTATAAAAATTTTTATGTTAACGATATTAATTCTAATATAATTAATTTTTATAAATTACTTCAAAAAGAACCAGAATTCTTAATAAAAAGAATTTCCAAATTAATGGAAATATATAATAATTACGATATGGTGCAAAAAGAAGAGTATTATTATGAATTAAGAACGAAATTTAATGCTGAAACAGACACAAATGAGAAAGCGATACTATTTTATTTCTTGATGAAAACAGGATTTAATGGAGTATATAGAGAAAATAAAGCTGGAAATTTTAATGTTCCATTTGGTCGAAAAGAAAAGATGGTTGTAAATAGTTTATATCTAACAGAGTTATCTGAGTTGATTAAACCAGTAAAATTTTATAATTTGGATTATGAAGTTTTTTTAAAAAAAATGAAGGAAGAAGGAATAATTGATAATAGCTTCATGTATTTCGATCCTCCTTATTTGCCAGATGATTTATTAGTAAGTCAAAAACAGGAATTATATACAAACGATTCCTTCGATCATAGAAAATTTATTAATAGGATTAATGATTTAAAGTGCAAATATGTTATGATATCAATGTCTGATTCAAAGCAGGCGGATGAAATATATCTAAATGGAAAATTTACTAAAAATAGTATGAAAGAAATATTGCGTACAATAAATCCTATAAAATTATTTTCATCCACAGAAATATCTTTTACAAATTATAAAATTGACTTAAAAACTGAAGAGTAGAAATACTCTTTTTTTGACAATAATTAAATAATATTTGTAAAATATTTTGACATTATTGCATTTTTGTGTTATTCTAATGTTGATTTGGAGGGATTTATATGAATAACACCAAACAAGAGAATTTTAAAAGAATTGCAACAAATAGAGTAAATAAAATTATAGATTTAATATCTAAGTTGCAGAATTTGTCTAACTCATCTTTTTATGAATATACTGATGAGCAGATAAACCAGATTTTTAGTGCCATTCAAAAAGAACTTGATAAACAAAAACAAGAATTCAAAAAGGATTCAAAAAAAGGTAAAAAGAGATTTGAATTATGATAAGTAGTATACTATATGAAGGAAAACTAAAAGGAAAAGAGAATAACTACTTTTTTTCAGAGAAGTACATTGAGTTTTTAATTACTAAATTTATATTTACTAAACGAGAAGTTAGGGTAGAAGAAGTTTATGATTATATAACTAATTATGTCGTTCCTGATTTGATTAAAATGAGTGGACTAAAAAGATTTTTAAAAGAAAATTATGAAAACAAAAAAACAACATATTATTTAAATCAAAAACAAAAAGAAAATATTACAAATACATTGGATATGAAAAGAGATTTAGACTTTATCATGTTTGCATCCGAAAGAAAACTGTGTTTGAAAATATCTGAACAGATAGCGGGAGATTCTTTTAATTTTGATAAAACTTTGCTAAATGTTTTAATGCTAGATTTTAAATATAATAAATCCAATAATAAAGATTATTATTTAAGTTTAATATATAATATTAAAAATAACTATCATGACCTTATTTCAGAGGTAGAAAGTAGTATTAAAAGTATAGATAGTTTTTATAATGAACTCGAGTTATGTAATGTTATTTCAAACGAAAATATAATTAGAATACTGTCTTTAAATAATGCTATTACAATAGAAGATTTAGTTAAGTATTCTTCAGAAAAACTATTAAGTATTTTTAGCGTTGATCTTGATGAATTATTTAATTTGGTTAGTTCCATCGGAGATAATTATGAAAGAGTGTTCCAAGACACGGTACGTTCTTTTTATTCTAATTTATCAGAGCATGCTTTATTAGTATTTAAAAATAGGTTTAATTATTATACAAATGAACCACAATTGACATTAGAACAGATAGGTACTAAGTTAGGTGTTACAAGAGAAAGAATTAGACAAATAGAATCAAAAACAATAGATAAACTATTACTTCAAATGCCAATTATAAAAAACATATTAAAATGTATTTATATAAAATTAGCAAATAGAGATGAACAATTTATTGACGTTGATAGATTATATACATATTTAGAAGAATTAAACAAAAAGAATTTCAAAGAACATAGCACAGAAAAAATAGATATAAAAGAAACTGCTAGCTTACTTTTATTCTATATGGAAATGGGTAATACAAATATTAAATATAACAGAAAATTAAGGGTAATTTATAACCCTGATACAATAGATGTTGCTGAAATTATTAATCGTGTTGTTGAAAGATTTGGTAATACATTAAGCTCAAAAGAAATTAGTAAAATGAATTCCTTTGAATTAAAAGTCTTGAATTCAGAATATAGAGAATTTAAAGAAGGAATATATTTAAAAAGAGGCATTTCGCCAAGAGAAGTATATTCAGAAATAATTGAAAAAAATTTTAAAGATGGCTATAGAACAGGTAGTCAAGAAGATTACGATAAGTTTAAAGAAAAATGTATTGAAGAGTATGGAATGGTAGATGATATTCCTTCTATGCATTCGCTACAAGCTATGTTGGAAAGATGCAATTACGTATTAATAGATAAAGGGAAATATTTGCCTTTGGATTTGTGCCCGAGCTTAGATGATGAGTTAATTGATGAAATCATAAATTACATTGTTGAAAATGAACCAACTGTATTTTATCGTTCAATATTTGAAAAATATAAATATAAATTGCAAAAACTTGGTATAGATAATCATTATTTTCTAAAAGGTTGTCTGGATAAATATTTACCAAAGGAATTTACAACAAAGCGAGATTATATTATGGTTGGAGATATAAAAATGTCACCAGCAGAATTAATTATAAACTATATGAGAGATTTTGATAAAGAGTTTGAATTAAGAGATTTACAGGATAAATTTCCAGGAGTTAAAGATTATGTTTTCTATAATCATTTATATAATGAAACAAATAATGGATTGATTTGGACTTCTTCAAAAACATTCATTTATTATAAATATTTGAATATTAAAGACGATACAGTAGACATTTTAAGAAAATTTATTGATGAACAATTTGAATCTATGGGAACAGACGTTATATCATCTAGAAAGATATATGCAAAATTAAGTTTAACAAAAAAGGAATTGCTTGATCAATTACATTTAACTCATGGACAATTTACATTGTTTTCGTTAATGAAATATTTATATCCAGATTTATATTATAGTAGACCATTAATTAGTACAAAAGTAATGGAACAAAAAAGCTCATATTCGTTAATAAAAAGTCATGCTCAAAAATATGATAAATTCGATCATAATACCATTTTAGATTATGTGGCTAAGATGAATATTGGAGGTTTATATAGCTACTTAGAATTTATGGATGACATGAGTGATGAATATGTTCAGATCAACATTGATACAATGGTAAGAAAAGAAAAACTTGGTATTACACAACAACAATTATTGCAATTGAATCAATTATTAGATTTGGTGTTTGATAAATATAAAGAATTAGATACATCAATATTTAAAGGGTATCAAATGTTACCAAAAATGCCAGTGCCATGGAATAAGTATTTATTAATAGGAATAATTAGAAGCTATTTTGATGAGCAATTTGAAATTGAAAACAAAAATAATATGTATAACAATACAGATTTCGTGATAAGGAGGTTAAATCATGAATGAAAAGATGTGGAGATTTGTAGGTAATAATTATGCCACAGAAACAGGATTAGATACTGCTGATATGGAAACATTTAAAAAAGATCCTATATCATCATTAGCAAGAGAAATATGTCAAAATTCAATTGATGCCAGAGCAGGTAAAGATAAAGTTATTATTGAATTTCATTCTTTTGAAATAAACAAGAGTGATATTCCAGGAAGAGATAGAATAGAAAAAGAAATGATATCTTGCGAGGAGTATCAAAATAGAAGAAAAAACACAAAAGATAAAGAACAACTTGAAAGAATGATTAAAGAAGTTGGAAGAGATAGAATTCAATGTTTACGAATTAGTGATTACAATACAACTGGATTATTAGGCGTAGTTTCAAGAGAAGAAACTCCCTTCTATCTATTAACAAAAGGTAGTGGGCTTTCAAATAAAATAGGAACAAGTGGAGGTTCAAAAGGTATTGGTAAATATGCATCATTTGTTGCAAGTTCATTCAATACAGTATTTTATTCAACTTATACTAAGGAACAAGAACAGGGATATATTGGAATATGTAAGTTATGTTCTACAACCATGGAGAATAGTGATCAAAAGACACAGGGGATTGGATATTATGGAATAGACGAAAAGAATAATCCGATATTAGAACAAATAAGCATAGATCCTAACTTTGAGAGAAATACATTTGGAACAGATATTTATATTTTAGGGTTTAAAAATGAAGAAACTTGGGAAAAAGAAATTGTAACAAAGGTATTGGATAGTTTTTTAAGTGCTATATATTATGACGAATTAGAGGTAATTATAAATGATAAAGTAATCAATAAACAATCATTACCTAATATAGTTTATAATGATGAATTAATAACTAAAAAGTTTCAAAGTAGTATTAAGTCACAATATATATTATTAAGTGATCCAAGTGTATATAAAGAAGAAATTCAAATATCAGAATATGGAAAAGTTGAACTTTATCTTAAGAGTTTCTCTAAAGATGAATCGTACTTAGCAACAAATGAATGTGTAATGATAAGATATCCTTATATGAAAATCACTTCATTGAGAGGCATTTCAAGTATTCCATGTTCAGCTATGTGTATTATTCCAAACAATCAATTAAATAAAATATTAAGAGAAATAGAGAATCCTCAACATACCGACTGGGAATTAAGACGTATAGATGATTCTGCAAAAAGAGCTGAAGTTAATGCAATATATAGAGAATTAAAAACTTCTATTGTCGACTTTGTACAAAGTAAATTAGCATTAAGCGAGAATGATGAAATAGATGTCGAGGGAGCAGGCGATTATTTGCCATCTGTGGAAAGTGATTCTGGATTGGGGAATAATGAAGAAATAACAATAACTGAACAACCTAAAGTCGTTAAGAAGTTAAAGAATAAAGTTAAAGATAAGATAGGAGTTTATGAGGATTCTGAAGGAATGGCTTTACAACCTGATATTGGAGATCACGAAGAAGGAGAAGGTTCACCAGTGCCAGAAGGCAATAACAGTGGAAGAACAGGAGAACCACATGACTCCGATCAAGAAGAAGGACTTGATGGAGAAGGTAATAAAGATATCATGAAAATTGCACAATTAAGTGGAATGAATTATCGTTACTTTGTTACAGATAAGAAAAATGGAAAATATGTAATATCATTTACTTCTTTATATGATGAAGAAAATTGTGATTTAGAAATGAGTCACTTAGATGATGGTGGAAATAAATATAAAACACAAATTACTAATTGCTCAATAAATGGTTCTGAAGGATACATTGAAAATGGAATTATAAAAGGCTTTGAACTAAAAAATGGGATTAAATATAAGATAGAAGTAGATACTGATTTAGATGATTACTATGCTTGTGAGGTGAAGATATATGCGAATAGGTAAAAGATTATTCCCATATCCAACTATTAACAATTCTAAAATTGCTAGTTGCTTTAAGAATAGTAGCTATTCATTGGAATATGATGATGAAAGTGATAATGAAAATTTAATATTAAAAAATGCACATATTCAAATTGATAATGATGAATTAATAAAACTAATAGTTGATAAAAAAGCTGAAGCAGTTGTTATCATTGAATGTTCATCTACGATTTTTAGAACAGTAAAGCCTATTTCTATCGAACCAAAAGATATTGTAGTTCCATTGCATAATCTTAGAGGTAAAGTAGAGATATCAAGTTTTATATATGCAAAAGAAGAATTTGAATATAGCAATGATGATTTCTTGGATGACTATGAAGGATATTCCTTTACAATTGAAAAATATGACATATTAGCTATTGATGATGGATTTACTACAAAAATTGAATACAACGAATCCGAAGATAAAAAACTATCGTCAATATTTAGAATAATAAAAAGTACAGATCCAGAATTAAAAGTAATGAAAGTTGATTCAGGGGATAAATTTATAAAAATAGTTTTACCAGAAAAAGAATTTGGATACTATGATAATCTAAAAAATCGTGATTATTTTAAAAATATCTTTTTCTCAATAATTGCGATTCCCTCATTAATAAAATGTCTTCAAGAGTTTAAAAGTGAAAGAGTAGATATTGATTATATTAGACTTAATCATAGTTGGTTTGATTCTATTATGGTTGCATACAAAAAGAATTACAATGAAGAATTAACAGATGAGAACTTTGCTGATATGGCTGTTGAAGAAATAGCTCAAACACTATTAAATTATGCAACAGTTACATCAATAGAGGACATATCAAATCTGTTTATTAAAAATATGATGTTGGGAGGTATGGAAGAAGATGAATAATAGTATTAATATTTGTTTCATGACGGATGAAGCATTAGAAACTTTAAAAGAGAATACTTTATTGGTAACAAATAATCTAAAATCTTTTCCCAATGATTCAAATTGGTTATCATCTATTTATTCAGGAAAATTATTTGAAGAGAAAAAATATAAAATTCCTGAGTTTACATTAAGGATAAGCGATGATGGGGATTATTCTAAAGTCGATTATGAAAACTCCATTACTTTATATGAATCACTTAAAGAATTACCACGTTATATTTTGACAGATGAGAGATTCTGGTCATGGATTAATTTCACAGTTGGCTATCAAGCTAGTTTACAATCTATGCCAATTAAATCGAATTCAACTTTCTCAGACCACTGGTTATTTACTCAAGGAACACGTAGAGGTATTTTCTTCGGTGTTATGTCACGTTGTTTCTTTAGGGTTGCTCTAACGGTTGATGAAAGATTGGATGATAAATATGAACTAACAAAATTCGTTATTGATAATCCTGAAAGATTCAGAAACCTATCATGGAGATCTAATTCGAGCGAAAAACATATTGTTCTTGGTGCACTAAAAGCAGAAAAAGCGATTTATGATAATTATATTAATGATCCCGTTTTGAGTGATAAAATGAAACAGGCTGAAAAAGGCACACATAATGTATATACTGAAGTTGCATCATTTTTATCATTATATGGTAGTGTTAGATTAATTGATGTTATAAGTGAAGAAGACATATATAATGCAGTATATGAAAAAATGGAAAAATACATTAAAAGTATTTAAATAGAGCTCCGATTTGTTCGGAGTTTTTTATACCATCTTTATAAGATTTAGAATTAAGATAGTGAACTAAAGCTTTTTCAATTAACTTCTTATGCATCTTTAGAATATACAAATCATAAGTCTTTCTAGATGTAATTTGAATATCAATGCTCTTGATAATATAAGAGCCTTTAAGTAAACCTTTTCTTGTTTGATAATGAATATGATTCTTCGGTTTGAATTGGAATTCTTGCATTTAATCCACCTCCAAAAGCTTGTGTTATTAATCACTCTTATTTGCTTTAAAGTCAAGTTAATAGTGGATAAAAGCTAGTATTTATGGTATACTGTGAGTAGATAAAGAAAGATAATT
>JAQXRJ010000040.1 GCA_029218465.1 bacterium
AGCGCATGAGCTTTTCCGTGAGAACAAATTCTACAACGCTCTGAGCCTTGCCGACGAGTTGGTCACGACGGGAACGACGTGGTGCGGGGATTTTACCGATATTGACAGAGACTTCTCCGATCCCGACGGGTCGGCGATAGACCACATTTATATCAGGTCGCCGTGGCTTGACACTATGACGTATCAGGTTATACGCGAAACATACAACGGCGTATATCCGTCCGACCACTTCCCGGTAATTACGGAAGTCATGCCGATTGAGTAAATCGAATTAAAGAAAAAATCTCACGAGTGATCGTGAGATTTTTTTCACGCCTTCGGAAGGCTCCATCTGAACTTTGCCGCGAGGAGACGGAGCAGTACTGTCAGAGACGCTCCGACAATCATGGAGATGTTCTCGCCGAAGCCCCAGAGCAGAGCCGCGGCAAGCGCGCCGATCAGAGATGCGCAGGCATAAAAATGCTTGATAAAAATATGGGGCTTGTTTCCCGCAAACAGATCGCGCAGCACCCCTCCGCCGACGCCGGTAAGCACGCCGACAAACACGGAGAGGAAGATGTTGCCGCACTCCATTCCCGCACGGACTCCTATGACCGTAAATACCGCAAGCCCGACAGAGTCCATGATAATGATCGGCAGGCTGTTTCGCTTGTCGAGTATTTTTCTGATCTTCGGTATGAAAACGATCAGCGAGACGGTGATCGCAACAATGGCGTATACCGGTTCCCTGAAAGCAACCGGAGGGATGACGCCGAGGAGAATATCGCGTATTATTCCTCCGCCTACCGCTGTGGTCGTGCCTAAAATGGCAACTCCGAAGATGTCCATTTTCTTTTCGATCGCCACTCCTGCTCCCGAAATGGCAAACGCGATGGTTCCTATCATCTCGAGAATAAACCATACTTTCATATGTCACACTCTCCGCTTTACTCGTTTTATTTTATGAAAAAGAGGGGCTTTGTGTGAGCAAAGTCCCTCCGAAAACTTTTATGATTATCCCCTGACCGTTTTTTTGCGGGACTTTTTTATCTTACTTTACGATAACGGTTACAAAGTCGTGCGCAGGGCAGGTGAACTCAACCTTGCCGCCCGAAACGGGGATGTCGGCGAGCTTATTTTCGCATGTGTCCGCATAGTAGGCGCTTTCTATGCCGCCCGAGACGGCAAGAACAACCTTCTTGTCGCTTCCGAGGTCGTCGTATACGCGGATAGCCGTGCCCTCTCCGTCTTCGGAAACCTTCACGGCGGAAACCTTTATGTCGCCGCTTACGGAAATGGGCGTTCCCTCAAGCGGAAGAGTTCCCTCGTGGCGGATGCTTGCAATGTGCGGCATCGGATGATTGAATTTGTCGGAAATCTCCTTCATTTCGCTCAGTCCCGCGGCTGCGATTCCGATCGTGAGGAACTGCTCGCCTGAGTCGGAGCACGGGTCGGGGTTGGTTGCGGTGTGCATGAGGGTGAGCGCAGCCATTTCGTCCGTGACTCTGTAGCCGTACTTGGAGTCGCACATGACGGCGATCTTATGCTCGGATTCGCCGCAGAGGCCGATGTATGTGAGTGCGGGAACATCGCTGTTCTGGTTCTTTCTTTCGATGTATCCGAACGGGATGTCGCAATGGAACTTGCCGTTCCTGCGGTAGCTTACTGGAACTGCAAAGTTGAGCTGCGGGATGGTGCTTTCATCGCCCTCTTCTTTCCAGTTGATAATGTTTTCAAACTCAAGAACGGGGCTGCCCTTCTTCAGGGATACCGTGCAGACGAGCCACGATCTGCCGAACTTTATCTCGTACTTCATTTTTGAGAACAGATCGCCGTGGGATTCTTCTATCAATCTTGCGCGGCTCGTTCGGTTGAGGTTGACGATCTGGCAGTACGGACCGATCTTCCACGACGTCATGCCGCGCTTTGTGCTCTCGGTGATAAGACGGAAGTAGCAGGACGGCTCGGAGATGAGCGTTTCGTTTGTTTTCTTATCGTACAGCTCGACGAGCTCCATCGTTACGCAGTCGAACGTTGCCCTGATGCAGTCGTTTTCGAGAACAACGGGGAAGTCTTCAAGAACTTCGTTTCCTCTCGTATAAACGCCGGGATCGAGGTTGAGGTGACCGTCGTTTGCGTTCGGTCTGAGGACGACCGTCGTATAGCCGTATGCGGGGATCTTTACTTTTACGAGGAACTTGGTGTATGAATGCCACCAGTAGCCCTTGCCGCTCTCAAGTACGGTGAATTCGACGGGGTTTCCGCTTGCGTCGACAAACTCGATCATTCCGAGATCGTATGTGTAGTCCCACACAACGATGGAGGTGAGCTCGTCGCGAACGTATGCGGTAGGGTTGAAGACGTGGATAACTCTCGTCTTGCCTCGTCCGCGCTCAGTGGAGGGCATGTGATATCTCTGTATCGTCGCTCCGTTGAAGCCTACGCCGCCGCCCTCGGAGTATGTCTCGGGCTCGTCGTCGTATTCAATGGACGTTGTGTCGATCTTTTCCGCGATCCTGCGCATTGACGTTGTGGCATAGGTGCCGACGTTTGCGAGCGTTTCCTGGAATCTGCCGAGCGCAAATTCTCTCGTTTCAACGACGCCGGAGCCGGGAAGGATATCGTGGAAGTGGTTGAAGAGAATATTTCTCCATGATCTGTCGAGGCGGTTCGGCTCGCGCTTTGAGCCGGCAATGATCGATGCGGACGCGGCGAGGGCTTCGGTTTCGTTG
>JAQXRJ010000041.1 GCA_029218465.1 bacterium
AAATCAATTAGGAATACCCGCAGCAATTACAAGAACAACTGATGAAACATTAAATAGAGATGAAAGAGTTAGTCGAATATTAAATGCATTTGGAAATGATCCAAACGTTATAGTTTTGTCAAATCATATTAATGCAGGAGGAGGTGAAGGCGCTGAAGTAGTTTATTCTTTAAGAAATAATGATACATTAGCTAAATTAATACTTGAGTCAATTGGTGAAGAAGGTCAAAAAATAAGAAAATATTATCAAAAAAGGTTACCTAGTGATCCATCAAAAGATTATTATTTCATACAAAGATTGACTGGCAATACTCAATCACTTCTTTTAGAATATGGTTTTATAGATAATTCAAATGATTTAAAAAAACTTCAAAATAATCTATTAAAATACGGTGAGGCTGTTGTCAGAGCCATTGCAGAATACACTAACACACCTTATGTTGCACCTAATGGACTTGAAACAAATATATATGTTGTTCAAAGAGGAGACACTTTATACAGTATTGCAAATAAATTCAATACTACAGTAAACGAATTAAAAGCAGCAAATAATTTAACGTCTAATTTATTAAACATTGGAGAGAAAATAATTATACCTGCTAAAATTGTAGAAATTAATCCTGATGACTACTCTAAATATACTGTTGAAAAAGGAGATAGTTTATACTCTATAGCAAAAAAATATAATACTACCGTTGATGAATTATTAAAAATAAATCAATTATCATCTACAAATTTATCTATTGGCCAACAATTATTTGTTCCAAAAATAGAAAGTGATTCCTCAATCACTATAGAAGATTATTATACCGTTAAATCAGGAGATAGCTTATATTCAATTGCAAAGAAATTTAATACTACTGTAGATGATATAATAAAGGCAAATAATTTAACTAGTACAATATTACAAATCGGAGAAAAGTTAATTATTCCTGGATATACAAAAATTGAAGAAATAGAACCAATAGAGCCAAGCACTTCCAGTGATATTTATATAGTTCAATCTGGAGATAGTCTTTATTCAATAGCAAAAAAATATAACACTACTGTAAATGAGTTAAAATCATTAAACAATTTGAGTTCTAATTTACTAATGATAGGGCAAGAACTTAAAGTTCCTACTCTATCTAATGATTATAATGTAACATACTATGTTCAGAGTGGTGATAGCCTTTATTCGATTGCTAGAAAATATAACACTACAGTAAATGAAATTAAAAAACTTAATAATCTAGATAATGAATTATTAAGTATTGGACAAGCTTTACTTATTCCATAAGCTTGTTTTTTAATATAAATTTGTACATACACCTATATAAGGCTTATAGAAACAATGGCTTTTATATTTTCCAGATAGTTCTTGATCATACCATAATGATACACAACTTGTGTTCTTTGCTGGAGAATAAAACCATAATGCATGTGTTGCAGGAAAATATGTTTCACCATCGATATTTCTTAGAGCTAGTTCTTTTTCAAGTGTAGTAGCTGATGAGTAAAACAAACTACTATTGACTCCAGCAAAGCCACCTGGGCTTTGATATACTACAGAATTAATTGTATTTGTATTTTTAAATGTTAAACAATTTGCTATAACTCTATTCATGATAACATTTCCTACCATTAACATTCCAAGTTCTCCCTCGCCCACTGCTTCAGCTCTCATAAGTCTTGCCATTTGATCTAATTCCTTAGCCGTATACGCTACTAATGCCATAAAATCACCTATAATAAAATATGTAATATTTTAATTTATGTTATTGAACTATTTATATTGATATGATATAATTTTTTTGTCAGATGATTGGCACAAAATTTATAGGGAATTAGTTCAGTTGGTAGAACGCAGGTCTCCAAAACCTGATGTCGTGAGTTCAAGTCTTACATTCCCTGCCATAGAATTTTACGATTTTTCCTTTAATTATAAGGTTAAATCGTTTTTTTATCTCTAAAAATTGAATATTTTTGCTTTTTATGATAAAATATCAAGTACATTTATAACTTGTTTGGGGGAAATATGGAAAAAGTTAATATAATATTTGGCACTTCTACTTTTGTAACTATGAAAGAAAGTAAATTGTTAAACAATAATATTATAGAGTTTGATACTATTTTTTCGGTTGCTGATTTATCAAGCTTAGATAATTATGAATTTACTCTGCCAAAAGATATATATAATGAAAATATTAATTGTTCATTTAGAAATGAAATTAAAAAATTAAACGAAGCTATTAACAATAATAAAGAAATTCGAATTTGGACTAGCCATTTTGATATTAATTCATATTCATTATTTTTATACTTATGTGATTACTTAAAAACTAAAGATTGTAATTTGTATGTAGTATTCTCTGATGAATATAACGAAAATTGTTATTCCCCCGCTTGTATGAGAGAAAGCGAATTGGAAGAATTAATAAAATTTGAACATAAATTATCTAAGGATCAAATAAGAAAGCATTCAAATGAATGGAAAATAATTAAGAATAATAAATCGGATATGAGAATATTAGAAAACAAAAATGTTAAATTA
>JAQXRJ010000042.1 GCA_029218465.1 bacterium
CCAATAATAAGGTTTCATTCTAGATATAATGAATTAAATAAAACCGATTTTAAATATATGTTCAATAAGGCTTATTATCCATTAAAAGGATTTGTTCCTTCCTCCGGAGTTAAGCCTTACAAAAATGCCAATGAGTATTTAAATAATAAAAAGAAAGTTCAATCTATTCCAACAAAAAATATAAAATATCTAAATAAAATAAAAGGGTTATGTAATGAAAAAAATACTGAGCTAATTTTGATTGAAATGCCATCGACTGATACTTGGACTCATAAAAGACACAAGAGTGTTCAAGAATATGCTGATAGGAATAATTTGACTTTTATTGATTTTAATTATTTATTAGATAAAGTAGGTATTAATTGGAACACAGATACTAAAGATAAGGGGAATCATTTAAATACACTTGGTGCTATGAAAATTACAAAATATATGGGTGAATATATAAAAAACAACTTAAATGTTACAGATCATAGAAATGAACCTGAATATAATATGTGGAATAAAGACTATGTTGAATATTCAAAATTAAGAGATGAATCGTTAAATGAAATATACAAAAAGATTAATAAATGATTGTGAAATATATTATAAAAAATATGAATCTTCCCACAGAATTGACAGTATTTCGTTCTTGTCTGAAATTTTAAAATTAGAATATAATATATATAATTATGAGATTATAAAAAATAATAATGGCAAACCTTATTTAAAAGAAAACACCTTATACTATAATATTTCGCATAAAAAAAATTTTATTGTTATTGCAATATCTAAGAAGGAAATTGGGATAGATGTTGAAGAATATATAAGTAACAAAAACTATGACTTAACTATTTTAAATTATTATTATACTAGTATCGAGAGAAATATAATAAAAAACAATGCTAAATTGATGCTGGAATATTGGACAAAAAAAGAATCATACATAAAATTAGTAGGTGGTAGACTTTCTGATATAAAGGGTTTAGATATCAGTACTAAAAAAATAAATCAAAATACTATATATGTTGATAATTATATAATAACATTATCAACATTTAAATAATAAACAAGATTTTCAAATCTTGTTTTAATTATATATTTATTTTATAATTATATGTGAGGTAACATATGGAAATATTAAATAAAATAGAAAACAATACAATTCTTATTATACCAAAAGGTATAAAGAAAAAAATACTTGAAGAAATTAATAAAAAAAGTGAATTTATTAAATTAAAAATAATGGATTTAAATGAATTTAAAAAACATTATTTCTTTGATTATGATTTTAATGCAATACTTTTCTTAATGGATAAATACAGGCTAAACGTTGATACATCAAAAGAAATATTAGAATTAATATATATTATAGATAATCAAACAAATGACAATAATAAACTTAATTTCTTAGTAAATATAAAAAATGAGCTTAATAAAAACGATTTATTACATTATGATATTTTGTTTAAAAATTATATTTCAACAAAAAAAATCTTTGTTTATGGATACACAAAACTAAGCAAATTTGATGAATATTTGTTAAAAAAAGTTAATGCAAAATTTATAGAAGAGAAACAATTTAATAAACAAAACAAGATTTTTGTTTTTGATACTCTAGAAGAAGAAGTAGAATATGTTTTTCATAAAATTAGTATGCTTATTGAAAGTGGAATTAAACTTTCAAAAATAAAAATAGTAAATTTTGATTCAAAATATAATTATTCATTTGAAAGATATTCAAAAATATTTAATATTCCTATTAGACTAAATAACAACAATATCTATTCAACTAACATTTGTAAATGTTTTTTAAAACATCTTAAAGAAACAAAGAACATTTCTGATTCTATAAAATATATTTGTGAAAAAATAAATTTATCAAATGAAAGTAACTTGAAAATATATGATTTGATTTTTGATATTTGCAATAAGTATAATGACCTAAATTATTCATTTGAGAGCGTATATAGTCTTATTAAAACAGATATAAAAAATACTGCGTTAAGTGATCAATTGCTAAATGAAGAATTAACAATTGAGTGCTTGGAAAATAATTTCTTTCTAGAAGATGAATATGTTTTTTTACTTGGTTTTGATCAAGCTAGCATACCAAAACTATATAAAGATGAAGACTATATAGAAGATAATATAAAAATTAAATATAAATTATTACTATACACAACTGAAGAAAAAAATATGAGGTCTAAAGAAAGTGTTATTAAATCAATAAATAAAATAAATAATTTGATTATTACTACAAAGAAAAAAAATATCAGTGAGGAATTTTCTGTTTCAAATTTATCACAAGATTTAAATTATAAAGTTGATATAAAAAAAATAGATTTAAATAAATCATATAGTGAACTCAACTTAAAAGTGAAACTAGTCAAATATTTAGATGACTTTATAAAATATGATTTATATAATGAAAATATTTCCAGTCTATATAATAATACAAAAATAAAATATTTGACCTATTCAAATGAATTCAATGGAATAGATAATAGTAGTTTAATTGAATATCTAAAAAAAGGACTATTATTATCCTATACAAGCTTAGATAATTATTATCATTGTGCTTTTAAATACTATATATCCAATATTTTAAAAATTGATATATTTGAAGAAAGTTTCAGTACTATTATTGGTAGTTTTTTTCATTACATATTATCTATTTGCTATAAAGATAAATTTGATTTTGACTATGAATATGATCTTTATATGGATAACCTTATTTTAACAAATAAAGATAAATTCTTTTTAAGTAAGTTGAAAAATGAATTAAGACTGGTTGTGGAGCAAGTGAAAATATTACAAAATGAAACTGGGCTTACAGATCTTCTTCTAGAACATAAAATCAAAATAGATAAATCAACTATTATTCCTGTTTCTTTTGTTGGAATTGTTGATAAAATTATGTATAAAGAAAAAAATAATGAAACATTGGTAAGTATAATTGATTACAAAACAGGAAAAGCAGATATAGATTTATATAATGTTATATATGGACTATCTATGCAGCTTCCAATATATTTATATATCGTTGAAAAAAGCAACCTTTTTAACAATGTTAAGTTTACAGGTTTTTATCTCCAAAAAATATTATCAAGTGAAGTAGGATTCTCATTAACAAAAACATATAAAGAACAAAAAATGAATAATTTAAAGTTAATTGGATATTCAAATTGTGATATATCAAAATTAGAGATTTTTATCCCAGATTATGAAAATTCTAGATTTGTAAAATCAATGAAGACTACAACAAATGGATTTAGTCATTATACAAAAGTATTAAGCGATAAGCAAATTGAAAATTTAATAGATATAGTAGATAAAAATATAGATAGTGCTAGAGATAATATTTTAAAAGGAAATTTTGAAATAAATCCTAAACAAATAGGAACTGAAAGAATTGGTTGCAATTTTTGTAAGTTTAAAGATATTTGTTATAAAACTAATAATGATTATAAAATATTTAAGGAAAATAAATCTCTTAGATTTATAGGGGGTGATGAAAATGCCTAAATGGACTGCTGAACAACAACTTGCAATAGATAAAGATAATACAAACATTATAGTATCAGCAGGAGCTGGTAGTGGAAAAACTGCAGTTTTGACAAGTAGAGTTATAAGAAAACTAAAACAGGGAGTAGATATAAATAAAATTTTAATATTAACTTTTACAAATGCTGCTGCAAAAGAAATGAAAGAAAGAATTAGAAATTCAATTAAAAAGGATGAAACACTAGTTAGACAGTTAGATTTAATCGATGGAGCATACATTACAACTTTTGACAGTTTTAGTCTTTCCTTGGTAAAAAAATATCATTATTTGTTAGGTATAGAAAAAAATATAAATATTGTTGATGCAAGTGTAATGTATTATGAAAATAGTAAAGTAATAGATGAAGTTTTTGAAAAACTATATGAAGAAAAAGATTCTGATTTTGAAAAATTAATATATGATTTTTGCATAAAAGATGATAAAGAAATAAAAAAATATATTTTAAATATTAACAGTAAATTGGATCTTTTATATGATAAAAAAGATTATTTAGATAATTATATTAGTGAATTTTATAGTGATGATAATATAGGCAAAAGTATCGGTAATTTTAACAGATTATTAACAGCAAAGATTTCAACAATAAATAAAAATTTAGATACAATATCAAATTATGTTGATATAGATTACTTAAATAAAATAAATGACTCGTTTAGAAACCTTTTAAATAGTAAAAAATATGATGAAATAAAGTCTAATTTGGATATTAAAATTCCGGCATTGCCTAGAGGAACGGAAGAAATTGCTAAGG
This sequence comes from bacterium, assembly GCA_029218465.1. Taxonomy (GTDB): domain Bacteria; phylum Bacillota_I; class Bacilli_A; order RF39; family UBA660; genus CAG-710. The sequence continues at coordinate 4,302 of JAQXRJ010000042.1, forward strand.
AAATTAAATCTAATATTTCAGAACTAATAAAAGAAATGAAATCAATTTGTATATATGAAAATGAAAAAGACATAATTGATGGGATAATGTCTACTGAATGTTATGTTAAGGCCATAATAAAAATAATTAATTTATTAGATAGTAAATTAAAGATTTTTAAAAAGGAAAATAATGTATATGAATTTAATGACATAAGTAAAATGGCTATTAGTATTATTGAAGATAACAAAGAAGTTAGAGAAGAATTAAAATATTCTCTAAATGAGATAATGATAGATGAATATCAAGATACATCTGACTTACAAGAAAAGTTTATATCTTTAATTGAAAATAATAATACGTATATGGTTGGTGATGTAAAGCAATCAATATATAGATTTAGAAATGCAAATCCATATATATTTAAGAATAAGTATGATAATTATTCAATAGGAAATAAAGGATTCAAGATAGATTTAGTAAAAAACTTTAGGTCGAGAAGTGAAACATTGGATGATATAAATGTTATATTTAATATAATAATGGATGATTTTATTGGAGGCGCTGACTATAAAGAATCTCATCAAATGGTCTTTGGTAATTCACTTTATACAGAAAATAATATAGATACTCAAAATAATAACTTAGAGATATATAATTATGAATATGATAAAGAAAGTGAATATAATAAAGATGAAATTGAAGCATTTATTACTGCATGGGATATAAAAAATAAAATAGATAATAAATATCAAATATTTGATAAAGAGAATATGTGCTTGAGGGATATAAAATATAATGACTTTGTAATACTTATGGATAGAGCAACTAAGTTTGATTTATATAAAAAAATATTTGAATACTTAAATATTCCACTTATTAAATATACTGATGCTAATATTACTGATAGTAATGATATATTAATAATTAAAAACATTATCGGTGCTTTATTAAAAATAAGAGATAACATTCTTGATATAGAACTTAAATATTTTCTTACATCAATATACCGCAGCTATTTGTTTTCTTATACTGATAACGAAATTTTTAGTATGATTACAAAATCTAATTTTGAAAGCGAAGCATTTAAAATATTAAAAGATATATCTTATGATCTAGATAATTTAAGTATAAGTAGATTGGTTAGTAAAATAATTGATAAATTTAATTTTTATGAAAAATTACTAACAATAGGTGATATACAATCTAGTATAATAAGATTAGAATATATATACAATTTATCAGTATCTAGTGAATCCTTAGATTATAGTATAAATGATTTTTACAATTATTTAAGTAAACTTATTAATGATAATATAGATATAAAGGTATCTATGTCAGAAAATAGCGAAGATTCTGTAAAAATAATGACAATTCATAAATCTAAAGGACTAGAGTATCCTATTTGCTATTATACAGGACTTCATTCAACATTTAATGTTAGTGATACAAAAGAAAGAATTTTATTTGATAAAGATTTTGGAATAATAACACCATATTTTAAAGAGGGTATATGTAAAACAATATATAGTCATTTGTTTAAAGATAAATATATTTTAGAAGAAATAAGTGAAAAAATAAGACTTTTTTATGTTGCGCTTACTCGTTGTAGAGAAAAAATGATTATTGTTTGTGCACTCGAAAATAAATCTATGAATAGTTTAGATGAAAGAATAAATTATAAATCATTTTTGAATATATTAAATAGTATCTATAATAATTTGATAGACTATATTACCAATATTGATTTAAATAAAATACTTATAACAAAAGATTATGATTTAATAAAAAAAGTAAATTATAAAGAAAACATAAAAAATAGTAATAAAAAAATAGAAAAAGTTAATTTAAATATAGAAACTTCTATAATTGAAAATTCAAGATATTCCAAAAACGAAAAACAATTGTTTACTAAAAAAGAGAAAAATAATATAAAACTTGGAACACTTCTTCACAATTATTTAGAAGAAATTGATTTTAATAATCCAGATTTATCATTAATACCTAAAAAATATGTTCATTTTATACAAAAATTCATTGATTGTGGATTAAATTTTTCAAATTGTAATATATACAAAGAGTTAGAATTCGTGTATAATGTAGATAGTAAAAACAGGCATGGCATTATAGACTTAATGTTAGAGTATAATGATCATATAAAAATAATAGATTATAAGCTCAATAATATTAAAGACTCCGCTTATTTAGAACAATTAAATGGATATAGAGAATATGTAAAATCAAAAATAGATGACAAGCCTGTAAAAATCTATTTATATTCAATAATAGAGGGATTTTTAGAAGAATTATGAAAGAGTAAGAAGGGAAGATACTATGGGAAAAGTATATATTTTTGGTCATAAAAAGCCTGATACTGATTCAGTAACTGCTGCGATTTCTTTATCATATTTAAAGAATAAACTTGGAATTAATTCTGAAGCTAAAGTGTTAGGTAGGCTTAACAATGAAACAAAATATGCGCTTAAATTTTTTAATGTTAAATACCCAGAGTATTTAAATGATGTTAAAACTCAAATAAAAGATGTTAATTATATAAAGAAAACTATAAAAGAAAGAGAATCAATAAAAAACTGTTATGATATTTTAAGAAAAGATAAATTAAGTGGTTTACCTGTAGTTGATAATCATAATAAATTAACAGGTATTATTACGCTTAATGATATTTCCTCTTATTTTATTGATGGAGATTTTAAAAAATTAAATACTTCTTATGATAACTTACTTAATGTAATAAATGGTGAATGTGTATTAAAGTTCGATAAAGAAATAACTGGAAATATATTAGTTGCATCTTATAAAAGTACAACTTTCTTAAATAATATAGAATTAAATAATAATACTATTTTAATAGTAGGAGATAGACATAGTATTATTGAATATGCAGTAACAGTAGGCATTAAAATGATTATTTTAGTAGGAAATGGTGATATTCACGATAATCATTTAGAACTAGCAAAACAAAATAAAGTTAATATTATAAGAACTATATATGACACTTTTGATACTGTTAAAAAAGTGAATTTGAGTAATTATATAAAAGATATAATTATAACAAAACATCCTGTTATATTTAATGAAAGTGATTATCTTAGTGATTTTATAGAAATATCTAATCAAACAAAACATACAAATTATCCAATAGTAGATAATAAAAATAATTGTTTGGGATTTATTAGATTAGTTGATGTTAACGATAAGACTAAGAAAAAAGTAATACTTGTAGATCATAATGAAATAAATCAAAGTATAGACGGACTTGAGGAAGCTGAAGTCCTTGAAGTAATAGACCATCATAAATTAGATGCTTTTAAAACAAGTTCTCCAATTAATTTTAGAATAATGAGTGTTGGAAGTACAAATACCATTATTCACAAGATGTATGAGGAAAATAATATTACTATTCCAAAAAGTATTGCAGGAATTATGTTATCTGGAATTATATCTGATACTTTATTTTTGAAATCACCAACAACTACTCAAATTGATAGACAAGCAGTATTTCATTTGAGTAAAATAGCTGATATAGATTATAGAGAATTTGGACTTAATATGTTTAGAGCTGGTTCATCTATTAAAGGAAAGTCATTAGAAGAAGTTTTATATAGTGATTATAAAGTGTTCAAGGTTGGAAGTAATGAATGTGGAATAGGACAAATATTTACAACTGATTATAGCAGTTTAAAATTAAACGTTGATAAAATGATTGAATTATTGAATCAAGTTTCTATAAATAGTGATTATGAAGTTGTATGCTTATTTATTACAGATGTAATGAGAGAAGGTTCTTATATTATATTTAATGATAAATCGAAGACTATTTTAGAGGATAGCTTTGATATAGAAAGTTTAGAACAATGTACTTATCTAGATGGAATTGTATCTAGAAAAAAACAAATTATTCCTTATATAATAGAAGTATTGGAAAGAAAATAATTAATAATTTGATAAAGGAGGCTATAGTATGCTGAAAAAAGAAAAAAAAGAAGAAAAAGTAGATATATCAAAATTAAATGATGTTATTGGTATAAGTAGGACAATATTAAAAATATCTCTAGGTTTAATTATTATTGGAGTTATTCTTTTGTTAACGTATTTATTTAAAGAATGGAAAATACTTGATTTTTTAAGCGCTATTTTTAAAGTAATATCTCCATTGTTTATTGGTATTGTAGTTGCTTGGCTATTAGATCCGATAGTAACATGGCTTCAAAAGAATGGAATAAAAAGAGCTTTTGCAACTATTGTCGTATTTCTAAGTTTTATAAGTATAATTATATTGTTCTTGATACTTATGATTCCATCTTTACTTGATCAAGTAAATGAATTTATATCATCTGCACCTTCAATCTTAAATTATGTTAGTGATACATTTAATAATTTATTTAGTAAACTTTCTAATATTTATAGTTATGATTTTACTACTGTTAAAGATGAATTGTATAATACCTTAACGAATCTCATGGCATCAGTAACTGTAGGGTTGCCTAATATTTTAATTAGTTTTGCATCTTCTATAATAAGTGGAGGATTAAATATAATATTTGGACTGTTCGTGGCATTTTATATGTTGTTTGATTTTAATAGTATTAGAAAACATATATTAGGCTTATTGCCAAAAAAGTTCCATAATGATGCTATTACTTTAACAGATAATCTAAACAGTACATTAAAAAATTACGTTGAAGGAACTTTAATAATCACAATATTGTTATTTATTGTTCAGTCATTCGCATTCTTTATTGTAGGATTATCTTCCCCAATGTTATTTGGACTTTTCTGTGCTGTTACCAATGTTATTCCATATGTTGGACCTTATATAGGTGCAGTACCAGCAATTATAGTGGGGTTTACTATAAGTCCGGTTGTAGGACTTGGTGTACTTGTTGCGGTAATATTAATTCAGCTATTAGAAAGCTATTTCTTAAACCCAATAGTTATGAGTAAGACAATGAAACTTCATCCAGTTACTATTATGATTGGATTGTTAGTATTTGGTCATTTTTTTGGAATACTTGGTATGATTTTTGCTACTCCTATTATTTCTTGTCTTAAGATAATTATAAATTTCTTTAATGAAAAGTATGAAATTTTAGATAAGATTAATAATAAGTAATATATTTCTATTATAAAAAAGGCATCAAAATAAAATAAGATGCTTTTTTTTTGAAGTAAAATTTGTTACAATTACTATAGTAAAGGAGGTATATATGTGATACTTAAGAAACCATATGCTTTTTTAATTAAACACTTTAGATTAATACACGGTATTTTATCAATACTTCTTATGATAATTACTTATAATATTAGAATTATATCTAATTTTTTATCAAATTACATAGCCAAAAGTAATTATTTGAAAATTCGTATAGAACCAAGTATTTCATCTATTCCTTCATTTTTATATTTATTAATTGTATTAGCTGTTTTAATATGCTTTATAATATATTTTTTAATGAGACATAAATCTAAACCTACAAAGCTTTATACAAGTACTATTATATTTTACATATTACTTAGTGTAGGGCTTATATTTACTGATTTCCAAATGGCATCTTTAACACAAAACAATGCAACACTTAGATATATAATGGCAAGTCGTGATATAATGAATTTCTTTTATTATTCACAATATTTATTGATTATAATATCGCTTGTTAGAACGTTTGGATTTGATATTAAAAGATTTAATTTTAATAGGGACTTAAAAGAATTAGAGATTATGTCCAATGATAATGAAGAATTTGAACTTGATATAGAGATTGATTCGAATGATGTTAAAGCTAAGAATAATAGAAGAGGAAGGTTTTTTAAGTACTATATTGCAGAAAATAAAAAATTGTTGCTTTTATTTATTATAAGTATATTATTCATATTAAGTGGAATATTTCTTTCAAATAAGTACTTATTTAACAAGGAATACAATGAAAATCAAACATTTTCTTTTAATAATCTATCTTTAAAAGTAAAAAATAGTTATGAAACAATATATGATAATAAAAATAATGATATGTCTGAAGAGAAGTATATTTACTATATAATAAAATTAAATATAAAAAATAATTCTGATAACATACATATAATTGATATAGGATTAATAAGACTAAATGTTGGTAATAATTATTATAAACCTGATACATCGCTATATAAATATTTTTCAGATATAGGTGAGGGTTATTCCAATCAAATAATAAAAAAAGGATCAGATAACAATTATATAATTGCTTTTAAAGTAGATAAGGAATACTCTAATTTATCTAAAACTTTAGAATTAGTAAAAAATAAAAACACAAGAGAACTAAGCTATACTGTTATTAATCTAAAACCAAATAATTTAGATGAAGAAAAATTAATTAGTGAAGTAAGCTTAAATGAAGTATTAAATATTAAAAACAATACTTTAGGTGATATTGAACTTAATATAGAAGAATACAATATATCTAGCAAGTTTAATTATAAATATGAAGAGGAAATAAATAATAAAAAATATACTTTTACAGGTATAGTGGAACCATCTTCAACAAATATATATGGTAAAAAATTAATTAAATTAAAATATTCTATGAAATATAGCAATATATCTAATGAATCTGTTATGAATAAGTTCTTTTCAAATTTTGGACATATAAGATATAGAGCGAAAAATATAGAGTATAATAATCCTTTTGATATTATAGAAAAGGATATAAAAGATGATGGATATTGTTATTTAGAAGTAACAGATTCCATTGACCAAGCTGATGAAATATATTTAGATTTTATAATAAGAGGTAATAAATACATATATAAATTAAAATAGACTTTACAAAAATAATGCTTTATAATATTAACAGTGGAGGTATAGAATGAATTATGTTATTATAGCAATTTTTTTAATAATTATTTTACTTGCTGTATTAAAGGCAGTAAGTAAAGATGCGCATCTAGATATGAATAAATTAGTAGATTACTTAGGTGGTAGAGATAATATAATAAAAACAGAAGTTAACTTATCAAGATTTAGAGTTAAATTAAAAGATATATCTATAGTAAATAAAGAAGGAATACAAAAATTGGGTGCGAAAGGTATTGTTGAAATCGATGATGAACTTAAAATAATTTTATCAAATAATTCAACTCAATTAAAAAAATATATCGACGAATTAAAATAATTATTGATATTTTTCTACATTATTTGACAAAATACGACAAAAAAGACTTTTATAATAATCTTCAGAAAGAAGGAATTATATGAGTCTTTTTGATACTATTTTACTTAATGGAATATGTGTATTATTTCCACTATTAATATATATTGTATTTTTGGCTAACATAAACAATATTGAAAAAGATAATAAAAGAGAAAATGTATTATATGAACTTTTACTTGTTACAAGTATTTATTTAATAATTAAATTAACTAAAGATAAGTTTAATAGTTATAGTATTATACTTCTCAATATACCAATACTGTTTTCATATATAAAAGGAAAAAGAATATTTGGACTTTTTTTATCGATAATTGAAATAGTATATTTTTCAATTATTCTTGATTATAATGTTTTATTTTTAATAGTTGAATATTTATCGTTTTTCTTATTTTATATGCTTATAAAAAATAAAAATAATGATGTAAAAGATAAAATAGATTTTTTTATATTAATAAAAGCACTATATTTTTCCTTTTATATTTATTATACAAATATAAATAAAAGTATATTTATTATATTTAATAATATAATCATTTCTTTAGTAGCGCTTTATATATGTTCAAATGCATATTATTGGATTTTAAAAAAAGGTGAAGAAATAATTGATCTTAATAACACAATGAAAGAATTAGAAAAAGAAAAAACAATAAGAAATGCATTGTTTAAACTTACGCATGAAGTTAAAAATCCAATATCCGTGTGTAAAGGATATTTAGATATGATTGATTTGAAAAATTACGATAAATCAATAAAATACATAGAAATTATAAAAAGTGAAATAAATAGGACCTTAATTATAATGGATGATTTTTTGGATTTTACAAAAATAAAAGTTAACAAAAGCATAATGGATATTAACTATTTATTGGAAGATGTTACAAAATCAATGAATAATTTATTTATTGAAAAACATGTAAAAACAGATTTTAAAATAGAAGATGAAGAAATATATATATATGGAGATTATAATAGGTTAAAACAAGTATTTATAAATATAATAAAAAATTCAATAGAAGCAAAAAAAAGTAATTCAAAATTAATAATTTCCATAAAAACAAAAAAAATTAAAGATAAATTTAAAATAATAATAAAGGATAATGGTAAGGGTATGTGTAAAGAAGAATTAAATAATATTGGGAAAATATTTTATACAACAAAGAATAACGGTACAGGTTTAGGTGTGTCTTTGTGTAAAGAAATAATAGAAAAACATGATGGAAATATAAAATATTATTCTTCAATAGGAATAGGTACCGAAGTTGTCATAATACTACCAATTGAAAAATTGTAAATTTTTTGTAAAGTTAATTGTTAATTGATTGAAAACAAAAAGTAAATGTGTTACTATCAAATAGTATGATAGGAGGCATTAAGGTGAAAAAAGATAAGAAAAAAATAAATATAATTATTTTTTCAGCATCAGGATGCCTTTTATTAGGTATGGGATTATACCTAACTAGTTATTATCATAATTTAATATCGCAGAATAAAGATAGAACATATCAAGGAATGAGTGTTAATGGATTCCAAATTGCAAATGTAGATATAAATAAATTAGAAGACAGATTGAATCAAATAGAGGAAGAAACTTTAAATAAAGAAATAAAATTTTCGCTAAAAGACAAAACAGTTTCTTTAACATTAAAAGATGTTAGTCCAACTTTTAATAATGATGAATTGATTAAAAATATAAAAAATGATATAGAAACACTATCTTATAAAGATAAGATTAATTATATTAATGGAAAAAAATTAAAAAATTATGCAATCAGTATTGACTTTAATGAAGAAAGCATTAATCATCTTATAAAAAAACTATCTAAAGAAATAAATACAAATATTATAAAAGAAAAATTGACAATTAATAAAGATCACTCAGTTTCTTATTCATCTGGTAGTGATGGTTATAAATTAGATGAATCTAAATCAAAAAATATAATAATAGAGTTTTTGAAAAATAACAAAGAAAATTTTTTGGATAGTAAAGAAAAAAACTATAGCGTTGAATTAGTAGGTAGTGTTATTAAACACGATACATCTAATTTATCAACAATAAATAAAAAAATATCAAGCTTTTCAACAAGTTTTTCTAATGTAGGCAATAGAGGATATAATATTAGATATGCAGTCAGTTTTTTAAATAATACGTTAATTGAACCAAATGGTATTTTCTCTTTTAGAAAAGTTGTCGGACCATATTCGTGTGCGAATGGGTTTAAAACTGCACCCGCACAGAATAGTGCAGGTTATGCTTGTGGAGGCGGTGTTTGTCAAGTCGCTACAACAATGTATAATGCACAGCTTTTAGCCGGCTTAAAAACAACAATGAGATATAGTCATGGCGAGGCTGTTAAGTATGTTCCAAAAGGACAAGACGCTACTGTTTATGGAGATAAAACAGATTATAGATTTAAGAATCAATATAGTTATCCGATACTTATAGTTTCATATATAGAAAATTCAAAAGTAGTTATAGACATATGGTCTAACAATAATGCATTGGATGGTAAAAGTTTCAAAGTTGAATCAACAAAAAATTCTAAAGGAGGTTATATGACATATTTACTTAAATATGATTCCAACGGTAAGTTAGAAGAAAAGAAACTTTTACATACAACATATTATAAAAAATAATTGTTAAAAAATATCTATAATGTTATAATTATTATAGAATATGAAAGTGGTGATAATATGTTTCTAAATATTAGTATTAAAAAAAAGAAAAAGATTTTACTTCTAGCACTTATATTTTGCTGCTGTATTGTATCAGGTGGTTACTTTTATACAATGTATAAAACTGCAATTAATGCTAATGTTAGATTTTCAAAACAAGCAAGTTGGAATATTAAATTTACTGAAATTACAACAAAAAATGAAATTGGTAGTGCAGTAAATTATAAAGCACCAGTTTTATATAATTACGAAGCAATTTTTTATATAGAATTTAAAGAGCCTGGTGACTCTATAACATATGATATAAAAATTAAAAATTTTGGTACACTAAATGCAATGTTAAATAATATTAATTTTTATTCAAATATATTAGATCAAGTCGATTTTAGCTATGAAAAAGTAAATACAGGAATGATATTGACTCCAGAGCAAGAAATAACAGTAAGAGTTAAATTAACTTATAATCCAAAAACGGATTCTATTCCAATAGATGATGGAAAAATTACTTTATCTCTTGATTGGATACAGGCAAGTTAATATGAATAAAATTATAAGGATGCTTTTATGCTTAATAATTATATTTATGTTATCTGGTTGTGGAAGTAGTTATAGCTGTTCAAAAAAGTATAATGAGAATATTAAGTATAAGTTAAAAGTTACATTTGATTTAGACAAAGATAAAACAGTTACATCGTCAAACGCAGTATTTACTTTTGATACTAGTGATGATGCTAATAATTTTTGTAAAGTAGAAAAAATTTTAGGTAAAAGTAATAATATAGTCTGTACAAATAAAACTGTAAGGATTAAGAATTATCATACATTATTGTCAAGCAAAGAGACAAAAAAAAAGGATGAGATTATAAATATTTTAAAAAATGATGGAATGAAGTGTATATAATTTTATTGTATAAATACTATTATTTATATTGGAATATAGATAATAAAAAGTGTAAATTTATGTAGTTGCACTTTTTTTGTTTTATAAATTTTGTTATAATATCTTTTGAAAGTCGTAGGAGCGTGATAATATGGCACTTAAATATGATGAAAGTTCAATAAAAATATTGGAAGGTCTTGAAGCTGTAAGAAAAAGACCTGGTATGTATATAGGATCAACTGATAAAAGAGGATTACATCACTTGGTATGGGAAATAGTTGATAATGCAATAGATGAAGCGATTAATGGTTATGGAGATTTTATTAAAGTAACATTACATAAAGACAAATCTATATCTGTCGAGGATCACGGCCGTGGAGTACCTATAGGAATGCATGCATCTGGTAAAAGTACCCCTGAGGTAATATATACAGTATTACATGCAGGTGGAAAATTTGAGGAAGCAGGATATAAAGTGTCTGGAGGATTACATGGTGTAGGAGCAAGTGTAGTTAATGCTTTATCTAAATGGATGGAAGTTAATATAAAAAAAGATAAGGGAGAGTACTTAATTAGATTTGAAAATGGAGGGAACGTTAAAAATCCATTAAAAAAAATAGGTACTACTAATAGAACCGGTACTACTGTAAGATTTCTTCCAGATGAAAAGATATTTTCTACAACAAGTTTTTCATTTACCACAATATGTGAACGTATGCAAGAATCTGCTTTTTTAATAAAAGGACTAACAATAGAAGTAGTTGATGAAGAAACAGGGAGAAGTAATAAATATTTATATGAAAAAGGCATTGAGGAATTTGTAGGATTCTTAAATAATGATAAAAATATACTTCACAAAGTAATACATTTCGAAGGAGAAAAAAGCAATATTGAGATAGATGTTGCTTTGCAATATACTGATACATATTCTGAAACTATTGTATCTTTTGTTAATAATGTTAAGACAGTTGATGGAGGATCCCATGAGGTTGGATTTAAAACCGCACTTACTAGAGCTTTTAATGAATACGCAAAAAAAAGTGGTTACATAAAAGGAAGAGATAAAGCCTTTGAAGGAAGCGATGTTAGGGAAGGATTAACAGCAATTATATCTTTGAAAGTTCCAGAAGCGCTATTACAGTTTGAAGGACAAACAAAAGGAAAATTAGGAACTCCTCAGGCAAGGACTGCGGTTGATGCTTTAGTCTTTGAACAACTTTCATTCTTTTTAGAAGAAAATAAGCAGGTTGCAACTGATATAATAGAAAAGTCATTAAAAAGTAAAACAGCAAGAGAAGCGGCTAGAAAGGCAAGAGAAGAAGCTAGGAAAGGTAAAACAAAAAATCCAAAAGAAAGGGCTTTATCAGGGAAACTTACTCCTGCTCAATCAAGAAATAAAAAGAAAAACGAACTTTTCTTAGTTGAAGGTGATTCTGCAGGTGGATCAGCTAAACAAGGAAGAGATAGAAAATTTCAAGCAATACTTCCACTTAGAGGTAAAGTAATAAATGCGGAAAAGACTAAAATAGAAGATATGCTTAAAAATGAAGAAATTAATACAATTATTTATACCGTTGGTGCAGGATATGGCTCTAATTTTGAGATTGACGATTGTGAATATGATAAAATTATAATAATGAGCGATGCAGATGTTGATGGTGCACATATCCAGTGTTTACTTTTAACCTTCTTTTATAGATATATGAAGCCGTTAGTAGAAGCAGGAAAACTTTATATTGCACTTCCTCCACTTTTTAAAATTACTTATGGTAAAACTGTAGAATATGCATATAGTATGGAAGAAATGAAAGAAAAGACAAAAGGTAAAAAGTGTGAGGTGCAAAGATACAAAGGTTTAGGTGAAATGAATGCCGATCAACTAGCCGAAACAACAATGAATCCAGAAACAAGAAGTTTAATAAGAGTTAATATAGAGGATGCATCTTTGGTAGAAAAACGAGTTAGTGTATTAATGGGAGACAGTGTTGAGCCAAGAAAAGAATGGATAGAAGAAAATGTAGAATTTTCATTAGAAGACGATTTTACGATTTAGTATTAAGGAGTAGTATTATGGCATTACTTACAGATAAAGAAACTGAAAAAGATTTAAATGAAAGATTAGATGAATTTTTACAATTTGGAATGATATTTAATTATATGATAGATATAGAAATAATAGATGAAGAAGACATTAAAAAAATGTTGTTTTCATCAGATAGAGAGCAAGCAACTATAATATATTCAAAAATATTAAAGAAAATGAAGGAAAATTATTCAGAGAAAGCTTATTTGATATATAGTCGTGAATACCCAAACTTAAAAGAATTGGATATAGAATTATATAAAAATTACTTAAATATTTGTTGTATGAAGAAAATTATCTCTAAGATACAAGACAAAAAAATAGATAAGACATATTTGAATACTTATAATTATTTACTAAGTAATAATGCAAATATTGTAGTAGAAAGTAGATGATCATATGAAAAAGAAAACCCAAACACAAGAAATATTAGAAAAAATTTATGATTATGCATTTGAAGATATAATAGGAGAACGATTTGGAGGATATTGTAAATATATAATTCAAGATAGAGCAATTCCTGATGTTAGAGATGGATTAAAACCAGTTCAAAGAAGAATTTTATTTGGCATGTATAAAGAAAAAAATACCTTTGATAAACCATATAGAAAGTCAGCTAAGACAGTTGGAAATGTAATGGGGAATTATCATCCTCATGGAGATTCTTCAATATATGAAGCAATGGTAAGAATGAGTCAGTGGTGGAAACAAAATACTCCATATATAGATATGCATGGTAATAATGGATCCATGGATGGGGATAGTCCTGCTGCAATGCGTTATACTGAAGCAAGACTTTCAAAAATCAGTAATGAAATGTTAAAAGATTTAGATTATGATACTGTTAATATGGCACCTAATTTTGATGATACAGAACTTGAACCAACCGTATTACCAGCTAAGTTTCCTAATTTGCTTGTAAATGGTGCAACGGGAATTTCAGCAGGATATGCAACTAATATTCCTCCTCATAACTTAGCTGAAGTATGTGATGCAACAATAAAAAGAATTGATTCACCAAACTGTAGGCTTGAAACAATTATGGATATAGTTAAAGGTCCTGATTTTCCTACAGGTGGAATTGTTGAAGGTATTGATGGAATAAGAAATGCATATACAAATGGTAGAGGTAGAGTAATTGTAAAAGCAAAAACAAAATTTGTAGATGAAAAAGGCAAACTTTCTTTGATCATTACTGAATTACCATTTGAAGTTAATAAAGCCTTATTAGTAAGAAAAATAGATGAGATTAGAATTGATAAGAAAATAGATGGAATGATAGAGGTTCGTGATGAGTCTGATAGGGATGGTTTAAGAATAGTAATAGATTTAAAAAAAGAATGCAATAAGGAAAATGTTCTTAATTATCTACTTAAAAATACAGATTTACAAATTTCATTTAACTTTAATATAATTGCAATAGTTAATCGTAGGCCAAAACAGCTTGGAATAATAGAATTGTTAGATGCATATATTGAGCATCAAAAAGAATGTATTGTAAGAAGAACTAATTTTCATCTTGCACACGCTAAAGAAAGACTTCATATTGTTGAAGGATTAATTAAATGTATATCTATATTAGATGAGGTAATAAAAGTTATTAGAGCAAGTTCTAATAAATCAAATGCAAGAGAAAATTTAATGTTAAAATTTGGATTTACTGAAGTTCAAGCAGAGGCAATTATTACATTACAACTATATAGATTGACTAATACAGATGTAACTTTATTAATAGAGGAATTAGAAAGATTAAAACTTACTATATTAGGATTAGAAAGAATATTAGATGATGAAGAAGAATTAAAAAATGTAATGAAAAAAGAGTTAAAGAAAATAAAAAATGAATACTCTACACCAAGAAAAACTGATATAATAGAACAAATTTCAGAATTGAAAGTTGATACAACTGTTATGATTCCAAAAGAGGATGTAATAGTAATGTGTACAAAGGACGGTTATGTTAAGCGTACTAGTATGAGAAGTTATTCATCTTCTAATGAAGAATTAAATTTGAAAGATAATGATTACTTATTGGGATTATATGAGCTTAATACACAAGATGTATTATTGATGTTTACGAATTTAGGTAATTATTTATATGTACCAATATATGAGATTCCATCACTTCCATGGAAAGATATGGGTAAGCATATCAGTAATGTAATTAAACTTAATACAGATGAAAAGATTATTGCATCTATTCCAGTTACTAATTTCGATGAAAATATAACTATTACCCTTGCAACTAAAAACGGTATGATAAAAAGAACTTTATTAAAAGATTTCAAGACACTTAGATATACTAAACCAGTTAATTGTATGAAGTTAAAAGATAATGATGAGATGATAAATGCAGTATTAACTCGTTATAACGATATTTTTATAGGTACAAATAGAGGATATGGATTATGGTTTGATTCTAGTGATATTCCTACTGTCGGATTAAGAACTAGTGGAGTTAAGTCAATTAATCTTAAAGATGATTATGTTGTAGGTATTAGTAACTTTAATAGAGAAAGAGATGAATTTGTACTTATTATTACTGATAAAGGTAATGCAAAAAGAGTAAAAGTATCTGAATTTGAAAAAACATCAAGAGGTAAAAGAGGCTTATTGATGTTGAAAGAGATAAAAAGTAATCCACATAAACTTGTATCAAGCTTTGTGGTATCTTCTAAAGATTATGTAGGTATTAAACAAAGTGAAATAACTTATCTAAAATCAACAGAATTCTCTATAATGGATAGATATTCAACAGGATCTAGTATTATTAAAGGAAATATAAGAGAAGCATTTATAAAAGCAAACCTAGAGGATAAGAAAAGAATAAATGAGAAAGTTGAATTGAAAAAAGAAATTGTATCTACTAAACCTTCTTTAAAAGAAATAGATGATAGGCTAATGACTATAGATGATTTTATAGACATTGATGTATAAAATTGATTAAAGAACATTATTTGTTCTTTTTATTTTTCTTGAATTTATATAGATAAAATGTAAATCAAAATGTCAAATTTATAATTTTTAGTTCTAATTAATTCATCCATGTGATACAATATAATTGTCTAGAAGAATAGGATACTTATAGTATAATCCGACTAAAGATACGATATTGGAACTTTGATCATTAACCTGTGTTGAATGCTTAAATATTTCTTTAAGAATCCTAATGGTTAAGTACGAGTACCGCCCTGCTGGAGCCAGCGGGTTGTCGTAAGATTCTTTCTTTTGGACTTTTTATTTTGTCTTATTTTTGATATTATAAATTTGGTGATTTATGTGTTTGACAGAGTAGAAAGATTAATTGGAAAAGAAAATTTAAATAGAATAAAAAATACTAATATATTACTTGTAGGAATAGGTGGAGTAGGAGGAATGTGCTTAGAAACATTAGTAAGAAATGGCATAGAAAATATTACTTTAATAGATTTTGACACAATTGATATTTCTAATTTAAATAGGCAAGTAATAACTTTTAATGATAATATTGATGAAAAAAAAGTAAATGAAGCTACTAAATTTTGTAATAGAATAAATCCTAATTGCAATATTAAAACTTATGATTTATTTTTAGATGAAACCAACATAGAAGAATTATTAGAATCTAATAAGTTTGATTATGTAATAGATGCATGTGATAGCATTAAAACAAAAAAACTTATAATTACCAATTGCATCAAAAGAAAAATAAAATTTATTTCTTGTATGGGTACTGGAAATAAGATTGATCCTTCCAAGCTTGAAATAACAGACATAAGAAATACTGCTAATGATCCACTTGCTAGAATAATTAGAAAGTTTGTAAAGGATTTAAAAATAAAGAGTAAAGTAATGGTTGTATCTTCAATAGAAGTTCCAATAAAAAAAGATAAAGATATATTATCTATGTCAATGGTACCAAATACCGCTGGAATACTTCTTGCATCATACATTATAAATACAATTATTGAAATAAAAAAATAGTGATAGTCACTATTTTAATTTTCTATAAAGTCCAACTGCTTTTCCTAAAATGTTTACGTTATCTAATATTATAGGTTTCATTGTATCATTTTCAGGCTGAAGTCTTATATGATCTTTTTCTTTATAAAATGTTTTTAAGGTTACTTCGTTTTCCATAGTCATTGCTGCAACTATTTCGCCATTATTTGCATCTTTTCCTTTTTCTATTATTACAACGTCATTGTCATATATTCCTTTATTTATCATAGACTCCCCATGCACATTAAGCGCAAATAATTCTTTCTTAGAGTTAATTAGATAGGCAGGAACACTGAAAAATTCATTTGGAGTTTCAATTGCTTCAATAGGATTACCAGCTGTGATTGTTCCAAGCAGCGGAATATCTATAACGTTTAATTTTTCATTTAAATATTCATTGTCTACATTTAATTCTAAAGCTCTATTTTTGGAACTAAATTTATTTATGTAACCTTTTTCGGTTAGTTTTTTCAAATGAAAATGAATAGTCGCAGGAGACCTTAAATCTAATATTTTACCAATTTCCCTTACTGTAGGTGGATAGCCATGTTCAGCAATAAATTTTTTGACAACATTTAATATATCTTTTTGTCTATTTGTTAATTCTTCCATAAAAGCACCTCTTCATGTTATTATAGTAACACATTAATCACTTTTGTGTCAAACAAATATTCGCATTTAATTTTTTCTAATAATATTGACTTTTATGCTATAAAAATGATATTATAATCTCCTAACACAAAAATGGACAAAGGAAGTGATATTATGTCTAGAGCATCATTAGAATATAAAAATAGTAACGAAAAAGTAATACTTAAAACAGGGAGTCTATATTATATTGATAGTATCACAAGAATTTTTGAAGATGAAGAACAATTCTTAAATTCAGAAATTGTTAGAAATAAAGTAGGACCTGTTATAGATGGACATATAGAACTTTTTAATGTTAGAAATATTTCATCTAGAGAAAAATTACCGATTATATATAATCAAAAAAATGAATTAATTTTAGAAGATGATATTTATGGACGAGAAATATCTGTTATTGAAAATACGAGAAAATTATTATTTAACAGTAAAAATAAGTTATTTATAAAAAATTTTCTTAATATTCCCATATTTAAAGCAACTACCAATTATAAAATTAAAATAACTTATAATGAATATATATTCTTGAAAAAAAGCAATGTTGAAGCAAAAATGATAGATAGTGAGTATTATATAAATGCGAGCGATCTATTCGAATTCATGAGTAATACAAAAAAATATGGAATGTTAAGAAGCTTATTTGAAGAAAGCTTGTCTATTTGGAAAAAAAGACTGACATCTCAAAGTATGGACTCTATATATTATTATTCTAGAAATTTTAATATTTTAATAAGTGAGTATAATGCTAAATTAATAAAAAAAGAAGGAATAAAAAACTTAGAATTTATTATAAATAATTTAATAAAGATTTGTAATTTTGACAAAGAAAATACAAATGCTAAAATAAAGATTAAAAGATATAAAAGCTTTTAATCTTTTTACTTTTGAGATATAATTAAATAGAGGAAAGCTTATGAAATATGTTGAAGATTTTTTAAATTATTTAGAATATCAGAAAAACTATTCAATTGATACAATACATAGTTATAAAATTGATATTACAGAATATATGAACTACCTAAAAAGAGAAGAAATAGATGTTTTTGATATGGATTATGAATTGGTAAGACTGTATTTAATGTACTTAAATGACAACAATGATAAAAATTCAACTATATCTAGAAAAATAAGTGCGTTAAGAAGTTTTTATAAGTATTTGCTTAACAAAAAATATATAAATAATAATCCATTTTCATTAGTGACTTTACCTAAAAAGCAAAGATTGTTGCCTAGATTTTTTTACTATAATGAATTAGAAGAATTGTTTTCTGCATGTGATTTAGCTACGCCTTTAGGCCAAAGAGATAGATTAATACTTGAAGTATTATATGCAACAGGAGTTCGTGTATCTGAGCTCGTTAATATTAAGCTTTGTGATATATCAGAGGAAGAAATAAAAGTGCTTGGTAAAGGAAACAAGGAGAGAATTGTAAGATTTGGAGAATATGCTTTAGAGATATTAGATTTATATTTAAATGAGGGTTATAAAATTCTAAATAAGAAAGAAACTGATTTTTTATTTATTAATAATAATGGAGAACAATTAACGACAAGAGGAATAAGATATATTTTAAATAGAATAATAAATAAGACAACTATAGAAAAGAAAATATCACCCCATATGCTTAGACATACGTTTGCGACACATTTATTAAATGAAGGATGTGATATTCTAACAGTACAAGAACTTCTAGGACATGATAGCTTAACTGCGACATCTATTTATACTCATATAACTAATGATAAATTAAAAGAAGTATATTTTAATTGTCATCCAAGAGCAAAAAAAAATTAATAAAATTGTTTATATGTTGCTAGTATGATATTAATATATAAAGGGAGAGATAAAATATGGATTTATACGAAAAAATGAAAAAAGACTTAATAAACGCAATGAAAGAAAAGGATAAAGAAAGACTAGATGTTTTAAGACTTGTAAAAGGTGCAATGCAGCTAGAAAACATAAATAATAAAAAATAATTAAATGAGGAACTATTTATTGATATTGTATCTAAGCAATTAAAAATGAGAAATGATTCAATAGTAGAATT
>JAQXRJ010000043.1 GCA_029218465.1 bacterium
GCTCTTAATTTTGAAGGTGTATATTTACTTAAGGAGTCTAAAAGATATTATCCTCATGATAAGATGCTTTCTCATGTACTTGGATATGTTGGTATTGATAATCAGGGACTTAGTGGTTTGGAACTTGAATATGATGATATATTAACTGGAGAGTATGGTTCTATTCAATATTTTTCTGATGCTAAGGGAAATAATCTTGATAAAAATTCTGTTTATGTAGCACCTGAAGATGGACTAGATATTTATCTTACTATTAATTATGATATTCAGTCTTCAATAGAGAGAGAACTTGACAATGTTGTTACTAAATATAATCCTGAGGGTGCTTGGGCAATAGCAATGGATCCTAATACAGGAGAGATATTAGGAATGAGTTCTAGACCTAATTTTGATCCTAATAATTATAAGGATTATAGTACTGAAACTATTAATAGAAATATGGCTATATGGGCTAGTTATGAACCTGGTAGTACTTTTAATATTGTACCACCCGAAAGTGATACTTAATTAATAATACTCATATTTGCTATAAATATGCCTAAATAATAATGATTTGACTTATTCTTCATTGAGAGGTAGCATTCAATCAATGGAGGATTTTTTATGACTATTGATGAATTGTTTTCAAGAGATGAAAAAAGGATTAAAAAATTATATGATACTGAGCTATTAGCAAGGTTACTATTATTAAATTATGAATTTTCAAATAATAAATATCATAATGTTAATGCTAGTGATATTTTAAATAACTTACATAAAGTTAAATATTCTAAAAAAGATTTAGTGCAAATAAAAAATAATGCTATTGCACTATTAAAGATAAAATATAATATTGGGGTTAAGAATTTTGAAACTCTTGAATTTGAAAAAATTGGATTAGACTAGAATAAAAAGAAAACAAAATTATTTTCTTTCATCAATTCTATTGAAATTAGTTTTATGGGATGCATCATATTTTATTAAATCAGATGAGGTTATGTTTAATTTAGAATCAATATTTTTATTCATGCCATCAGCTATTTTATCTAACATATCTATTGTTGGTTTTCTATGGCAATTTTCTAGTTCATTAATATAGACTAAATTACTTCCCACTTTCTCAGCAAATTTCTCTTGAGATAGGTTATATTTTTGTCTATAAAACTTCAAATTCATAGAAAGTATTTCTTTACTAGAGTGTTTCATTTTCTTACCTCACTTTCTAAATTTATTTTATACAAGTGTTAAATAATTGTCTTTTGTACAACTGTTTAAGCAAAATGCTTGTATTTTTGAGAAAAACCCTTTATTATATTTATATGGAGTTGTCTTTCTCATATACAAGGAGGTGTTAAAATGACTAGAAAAGTTTTTAGAGGAATTTTTATATCATTATCTATTATTCTTTTTATATTCCTAGTAAAGTATTGCTACTTTGATACTAAAATAGGTTTTAATACTGAAATACTAGAATTGAATTATAGTGCTTTTCCTATGTGGTTTGATGTTCTTATATCAGTTATTTTTATGCCATTATTGGCATTTGCCATTCTAGATGATCTATACGATAAAATATCTACCTTTTGTGTAGAGAAATTTAATATGTAATTTGACATTGCATATTTTTTTAAAAGTTTTTAATCCAAAAGCATTGATATTTTTTGTCAATGTGTCATAATATAGTAAATAGTAATTTTGAGGTGCATTTATGGAAGAAGTAAATAATAATGTAGAATCAAAAAATAAAATCTTTGAGTATTTAAAAAGTATAAATGTTAATTCTGTTAATAAGCATGAAGAAATTGAAATAGAAAACTTTATAGCAAGTGTTGTTATGATTATTACTAGTTCATCTACTCTTAATAGTAAAGAAGAAGAATACTCAGTATATCTGCTATTACAAGATAAAAAAGATAATAAAATATATGGAAAGTTTTATGAAAAAGATTTTACTGATAGATCAGAAGCAGAAGAACATTATTCTATCTTGAAAAGTAATGTAAATTAATTTAAATATAAGTTTATAAATTATATATTACAATTATAAAATCTATCTATCAAATAAAAAATAGTAAAAAAAAAGAAAAAAAAGAAAATTAA
>JAQXRJ010000044.1 GCA_029218465.1 bacterium
TCGCGCGCGAATGAGATCGGTTTGCGCGTTCCTCAAGTCCGCGAGGTCACAAAGATCGCCGGAAAATGGACGATAGTCTCGGAATACATCCGCGGGCAGACCCTCGGACAGCTTATAAAGACAAGACCAAACCGCGTGGAAGAGTATATGCGCCTGCTCTTCGATACGCAGAAAGAAATCCACTCAAAAATCGGTGCGGACGGAAAGGTTTGTATGTGCCACGGCGACTTTGAGCCGTCGAATATAGTAGTCTCGGATGACGGGAATCCTTATACGATCGACTGGGCGAAGGCAGAATACGGAGAAGCATTCCATGACTGCGCCGTAACGTATCTTCTTCTGTTGCTCTCGGGCGAGGACGGCTGTGCCGAAATTTACCTCAATTTTTTCGAAAACAAAGAACAGCTGCGGGAACATATTCCCTCCGCCGCCCGAGCGTTGATCTGCGACGCCAATGAGCGCCGGCGCGAATTTTTGCGCAGTTTTTTATAAAAAACAAGGGAGACAAAACAGTGAAAGTAACGGTTTGTATAGGTTCTTCCTGCCACATTAAAGGGTCAAGGCAGGTAGTGGAACAGCTCCAGTCCCTTATTGATGAATACGGGATCGGTGACAAGGTCGAGCTTGCGGGAACGTTCTGTCTCGGCACATGTCAGCTCGGTGTATGCGTAACAATCGGAGATAAATTCTATTCAGTCTCACCGGAGACCGTAAAAGAATTCTTTGATGAGAATATACTCGGAAAGGTCGAATAATGAAAATAGTACAGATATGTGTCGGATCATCCTGCCATCTGAGAGGGTCCGAGAAAATTGTGGAGCTTTTCCAGAATGCAGTCAAGGAAAACGGGCTTGACTTCGATGTCGTCCTCGCAGGGAGCTTCTGTACCGAGAAATGCAACCGCATCGGCGTGAGCGTCACAATAGACAACGAAGTATTTACAGGTATCACACCGGAAAATTTCAACGCTTTTTTTGAAGAAAAGGTTCTGAAGCCCGTATTGGCAGAAAGAGAGTAGTATATGGAGTGTTTGACATTCAAAAAATCAAACTGCAAGAACTGTTACAAATGCATTCGCCACTGTCCCGTTAAATCCATCCGCTTTTCGGGGAACCAGGCATACATCATCGGAGGAGAATGTATAATGTGCGGACAGTGCTTTGTCGTATGTCCGCAGAACGCAAAGCAGATCGTTGACGAAACGGAAAAGGTAAAGGTACTGCTCCAGGAGGGATCTCCCGTCGTCGCCAGCCTTGCACCTTCCTTTGTTGCGAATTACGAGGGCGTAGGCATTGAGTCGATGAGAGACGCAATGAAAAAGCTCGGTTTTTACGATGTTGAAGAGACCGCAATAGGCGCGACGATAGTCAAACGCGAATACGACCGTATAATAAATGAAGAAAACCGCGATGTCATTATAACGTCCTGCTGTCATTCGATAAATCTCCTCATACAGAAGTATTTTCCGAAGCAGCTCCCGTACCTCGCAAACGTTCTCTCCCCCATGCAGGCTCACTGCATGAATATAAAAAGCCGCATACCAACTGCCAAAACCGTATTCATAGGTCCGTGCGTCGCAAAAAAAGACGAAGCTCAACAGTACGAGGGGATAGTAGACGCAGTTCTCACTTTCGATGAACTGACCGCATGGCTATCCGAGGAGCATATAGCGCTTGAGAAAAAATACGACAGTGACGAGTACAGCCGCGCGCGGCTCTTCCCCACTACCGGAGGAATCCTCAAAACCATGGCACTGGAAAATCCCAAATATACATATATGGCGATCGACGGCACGGAAAACTGTATTGCCGCGCTGAAAGACATCGAGAACGGCAACGTGCACAACTGCTTTATCGAAATGTCCGCGTGTGTGGGCAGCTGTGTCGGCGGACCTGTAATGGAAAAGTTCCACCGTTCGCCTGTTAAGGACTATGCTGCGGTATCCGGCTATGCCGGCAAGGAAGATTTCACAGTCGATCAGCCGGAGACGGATTTTATCGGCAAGCATTTCGAAATAATCGACAGGCAGAATTATGTTCCTACGGAAGCAGAGATCAAAGACACGCTCCGTCAGATGGGCAAAATCCGTCCTGAGGATGAGCTGAACTGCGGTTCCTGCGGCTACGATACCTGCCGTGCAAAGGCGGTTGCGATCCTTCAGGGCAAGGCCGAGATTTCAATGTGCCTGCCTTATCTCAAAGAAAAGGCGGAAAACCTCTCAAATATAATCTCAAGGAACACCCCGAACGGGATCATGGTTCTCAATGAAAAACTCGAGGTACAGCAGATAAACGGCGCGGCGCTGAAGATTTTCAATCTCAGAGATGCGTCCGATATTCTCGGCGACCAGGTTGTGAGGGTCCTTGAGACAGCCGATTTCAACATGGTGCTCGAGAGCGGCAGGAATCTTCACAACAAGCGCGAATATCTCGCCGAATACGAAAAATACGTTGTGAAAACGATTGTATTCGACAGAGAATACCGTCTCCTTATCTGCATTCTACGCGATGTAACCGATGAGGAAATGCAGAGAGAAAGAAAAGAAAGCATCAGCCGTCAGACGGTTGAGACCGCAGACAAGGTCGTTGACAAGCAGATGAGAATCGTTCAGGAGATCGCTTCCCTGCTCGGAGAGACCGCGGCTGAGACGAAGATAGCGCTTGCTAAGCTTAAGGAGTCGATAAGCGATGAATAATTTGTGCGCCGACATCGGATGGAAGAGCATCAATCACGAAGGCGAACAGCTTTGCGGTGACCATATAGATATCGTGGATCAGGGTGACAACTCAACGGTCGTCGTACTCGCCGACGGTCTTGGAAGCGGAGTTAAAGCAAGCATCCTATCAACTCTGACGTCGAAGATCATCTCAACCATGCTCGCCTCGGGGCTGAAGCTCGAGGACTGCGTTTCGACGATAGCCGCAACACTCCCCGTATGCTCGGTCCGCGGCGTCGCGTACTCCACGTTCACTATCATCCATCTGATTGAGAACAGAACTGCCGAAATCATTCAGTACGATAATCCCCCCGTTATCTTCATCCATAACGGAGAAACGTGCGACTATCCGACTACCGAGCTTATGATAGACGGAAAAAAAGTGCTGAGGTCGGTAATAAAACTCCAGGAGGGAGACTGCTTTGTTGCAATGAGCGACGGGTGTCCCCATGCGGGAATCGGTCTTGCATACAACTTCGGGTGGAAGCACGAGGATATCGCCAACTTCATGCAAATGATGTATGCGGCGGGATATACTGCAAAAACGCTCGCAACCCTCCTCGTCGATCAGTGCAACAAAGAATACGGATATCACCCAGGAGACGACGCTACCGCATGTGTGATAAAGATCCGCAAGAGAGAGCCGATGAACATACTCTTCGGTCCTCCGCGCAACAGAGACGACTGCAACCGTATGATGTCGCTTTTCTTCTCGAAAGAGGGCAAACACA
>JAQXRJ010000045.1 GCA_029218465.1 bacterium
GGAAAGAAGTATGATGGACTGACCTTCAGGCTGGACATGGACTCCTTTGAGAAATTCTCTGCTACATTATCTTATTGAATTTTTCATAGCTATCGAAAAGGCTTCACCTCGAAAGATGAAGCCTTTTTCAGTTTTGCGCAAAAATCTTGCTGCCGCGTCCTTTTTTATTCCATGATTCTGTTGGCAAGGTAAAACTCTCATACAACTCCTGTGACACGAGAGCACCCTTCGTCAATCTCACGCGCCGCCGTCCGTTGCCCCGATTTATTGTATTCCCGCTCAGAGCTCGATAAGCTCTTTCGGGCAGTTTGTGAGATTGCGGTATCCGTCTGCGGTCACAAGAAGCATGTCTTCGATACGGCAGCCGTATACTCCCTCGATATAAATGCCGGGTTCATCGGTGATAACCTCGCCGACTCTGAGGACCGCGTCCCCCGCTCTCATATTGACCATGGGAGACTCGTGTATCTCTAGACCGACTCCGTGTCCGAGTCCGTGTCCGAACCTGCCCTCGTATCCGGCGCCGTAGATTATGTCGCGCGCAGCCTTGTCGACCTCGATATTCTTCACACCCGGCGCAACAATGCTCATCGCCGCCGTTTGTGCAGAGAGAACCGTGCCGTAAAGACGCTTCATGTCCTCGTCAGCCTTGCCGATAACGACCGTTCTCGTCATATCGGAGTGATAACCGTTAACCATCGCGCCGTAATCCATCGTTAAAAATCCCCGCTCGAGCTTAACGGGGCGCGGAACCCCGTGCGGTCTCGAGGACGCTGTTCCGGACACGCAAATGGTGTCAAACGACGGCTTCTGGCTTCCGTGGCGCTTCATGTAATACTCGAGCTCCGCCGCCACCTCGAGCTCCGTCATATCGTAGGTTATAGTCTTCAAGATATGGCTGAACGCGCCCTCCGCAATTTTTTGTGCGGCAACGATGTTTTCGATCTCTTCGTCTGTCTTTATCGCACGGATATCGGTGAAAGTTTTCCCGAGCGGAGCGAACTCCACCCCCATTCCGTCAACCGATTTCTTTATTTCCTCAAGTTCCGCACAGGTCATGTGCATGTCCTCGTATCCGATCGCTCTGACGCCGTGATCCCGGACAATCTCGGCAAGCGTCGGCTGTCCCGGGAGGCATACGGTACAAAGCGGACTTGCTTCGGCACGAGCCGCCTCAATATATCTGGAATCGGCGAAAACATAAGACTTGTCCTTCAATATGATAATATTCCCGTCGGGATTGTCAAATCCGCACATATAAAGGTGGTTCTCTGCGGAGTTTACGTAGACCGCGTCCAGCCCCATCTCTTCCATTACTTTTCTGATTTTAGAGTATCTCGCTTCCATTTCCGTCATAGCACTCACCTCAGTTTTATTTGTTTTATTTGTTTTTATTTGACTTTTTAAACTTTTCGATATACGGCATCTCTATCCGCCGCTTGAATCTGAAGAACGGCGTAAGCACATCCTTGATCGGCGGGACGATAATCACGTACATTCCCGCACGGTTTCCGGCCGCCGCATCGGTAAGGAGCTGATCTCCGAGCAGGAGTGAGTTTCCCCTCTCCGCACCGAGATCGCGCATAGCGCGCTTCAGCTTTCCCGTCAGGGGCTTTTTCGCCTTCGAATATGCGACATATTTGAGCTCCCGGTTAAAAAGAGCCACGCGTTCCTCTTTGTTATTCGACACGAACGCGACCTTTATCCCGTTATCCTCCATCAAGTCGAGCCATCTGAGCACATTCTCGGGGGGAGTCGGATCGTCGTACGTGGCGAGCGTGTTGTCTATATCCGAAAAAATGTATTTGATACCCAGAGATTTCAGGTGCTCCGGAGTGATCATATCGAACCTGTCATACATCTCGTCAGGCATCAGTGTTCTTTCAAAAAGCATGTCTTCTCCGTTATCCGATTTGGACGATCTTGTTGTTCTCGTCTGCCTTATATGCGTTCTCGAGCAGCTCGGTAAGCGCGACCGCATCGTCGATCCCGAGCCCTTCGGGAGAACCTGATCCCTCGATAAGCGCGTCGACGAACCGGATCAGCGGAATCGGCTTTGGTGCGGGAAGCTCCGGCTTCACCAGCCAGCCGAACACGCCCTCGAACTTCTTTTTTGAG
>JAQXRJ010000046.1 GCA_029218465.1 bacterium
TGGAATGTTTCCCTGTTCATAGTACGTATGTCCTTTCGCAATCCGTTTTTTGTATTCGTATCATTATACAACATCCGTTTCCGTTTTTCAAGGGAAAATGACTATTTTTGAAAAAACTCCGCATGTTGTTCGGTTTTTTTGGAAAGGCGGTTTACAATCCGAGAGCAAAATGATAAAATTACTGTATCAAATAACAAGAGGTTCAAATGAACGGTCCTTTATATACAGTCTCAATCCTTACGCTCGGATGCCGCGTCAATCAGTACGAATCCGACGCGTTTATGTCTGAACTCAAAAAAAACGGGTGCTCGGTCGTGCCGTTCGGCGATGAGTGCGATGCGGCGATAATCAACACCTGCACCGTAACAGCCGAGAGCGATCGAAAATCGCGTCAGATGATCCGCCGCGCCTCCGCCTTTGCAAAGCATGTAATAGTCACCGGCTGCTACGCGCAGATCGCCGCGGAAGAAGCGTCGTCGATAGACGGTGTGTCCTATGTATGCGGAAACAGCGGGAAAAGCTCCCTCGCCGACACTGTAATGCAGGTGCTGAGCGGAAGCTATAACGGTGAGATAAACAGCGTCACTCCGCCGACGAGCCCAAGCTCCGCGAGGATGACGCTTGACACTCCTATGCGCACAAGATCATATATCAAGATCGAAGACGGATGCGACAACAAGTGCTCCTACTGTATCATCAGTACGGCGCGCGGTCCCGTCAGGTCAAAGCCGCACGACGCGGTGATAGAGGAAGCGCG
This sequence comes from bacterium, assembly GCA_029218465.1. Classification (GTDB taxonomy): domain Bacteria; phylum Bacillota_I; class Bacilli_A; order RF39; family UBA660; genus CAG-710. The sequence goes on from JAQXRJ010000046.1 coordinate 758, forward strand.
GATTTTGTCAAAGGATACGCACGAGCTTATTCTTACAGGGATAGAGGCGGCTTCATACGGCATGGATTTTGAAGCACGCCGTCCGTTCGGTCATGCGCTCGCAGACCTCATCTGCGACGTTGACAAAATTGACGACGTGAGCCGTATTGGGCTGGGGTCGCTTGATCCCACGGTCATGAGCGATTATTTTGTCGGCAAGGTGAGCGTTCTGCCGAAGCTCTTGCCCCACTTTCATCTCTCGATACAGAGCGGGTCGACAAAAATCCTCGCCGCCATGAGACGAAAATACACCTCCGAAATGGCCCTCTCAGCGATCGGACGGATGAAAAAAGCCCTGCCCGGAGTAACCTTCTCCTGCGATATTATCGTCGGATTTCCCGGAGAAACAGAGGAGTATTTTGCGGAAACGGTCGAGTTCTGCCGCAAGGTCAGATTCCTGCACCTGCACATCTTTCCATATTCAAAGCGCAAAGGGACGGAGGCAGCCGAAATGGACTGTCAGGTCCCGGAAAACACAAAGCACGAGCGTGCGGCAGAGCTTGATAAAATCGGGCGTCAGATCAAAAGCGAAATCCTCGCCGACTATGTGCGCGACCACTCGCGGGAGTCGGAGTCACCCGTGTTTGTGCTCACGGAAAAAACGCGCAGCGGCATAGCGTCTGGTCACAGCGAACATTTTGTTGAGGTAAAAATACGCGACTGCTATGCAAAGATCGGCGAAATAGTCCCGGTTTATCTCGAATCGACCGACGGAGAATTCTGCTTCGGGATGAAAGCATAAGAAGGCAGGGGAAAAGCTCTGACTTTTTCTTTTGGAATTATTTGACTTTTTTTGTCGTTTATACTATAATGTTTTCGCTATCTCATGTTTATATTTCGCTTACTGAAAAAACAGGAGACAAAAAATGAAGAAAAAAAGCTCAAAGGTCCGTGCCGGAGTAATCGTCGCAACGTGCGTAATAATCGCGCTGATAACGCTGATCTGCGGTTTTATCACGCGGCCTTTTATTGAGTTTATCGATGACCCGGAGAAATTCAGGGTGTGGATCGATTCGCTCGGGGTATGGGGCGTGCTCATTTTTCTCGGAATGGTGATACTCCAGATCATCGCCGCCGTAATCCCCGGAGAACCGTTTGAAATTGCCGCGGGGTATGCTTTCGGAGCTGTTGAGGGAACGATATTCTGCATGCTCGCCGAGGGGATCGGGAGCCTTATAGTGCTTTTTCTTGTGAGAAAATTCGGCGTAAAGCTTGTGGAAAGCATTTTTTCCAAGGAAAAGATCGAGTCCGTCAAATTTCTCAAGGCTTCAAAATCGAAGCTGTTTCTCTTTACACTGATCTTTATTGTTCCAGGCACGCCCAAGGATTTGCTGTGTTACTACGGCGGACTTACCGATATGAATTTCGGCGTGCTCTCCGCAGTATGCTTTATCGGGCGCTTTCCCTCCGTTATCACATCGGTTATCGGAGGAAGCGCGCTTGGTGAGCAGAATTACATTTTTGCGGTTATGGTCTTTGCCGTAACTGCAATCGTCAGCCTGAGCGGGATAATGATTTTCAACAAGATAAACACGGTAAAGGAACAAAAAACTAAAGGCGAGAAAAAAGAAAAATAGGTATATTTTTCGCCTTAATCTATTGACAAACCAACATGAATGTGGTATTATAGTTGAGCGTCAAGCGATGCGCCCTTAGCTCAGCGGATAGAGTGCCCGGCTACGAACCGGTAG
>JAQXRJ010000047.1 GCA_029218465.1 bacterium
GGCGGCATGCCCGAAAAGTCCGTGCAATCATTCGGTTCTCTGTGTCCTACCGTTTCGCCGATCTGTAAAGAAACGGTAACGCCTTTGGAACGGAATAATTCCGCCAAGGGTAATAACACCTCTTCTATGTACGTTTTGTGCTTTTCAAGGGTAGGCTTGTCGAACAGAGTACACAGCCACACTTCATCGCAACTACCCGGATTTTCCGTAATCGATTTAATGACCTCTTTATAAAACTTCTTATCTTGCTTATTACTTTGATAAAATCTTTGTATTATCATTAGTTTTCCCTCCGTGTATGCTTTATTACTTTATATTTTTAACTTACTTTTTATGCGCGCGGATATATTCCGCGTACCAATGATACGAATCTTTCGGCGTACGTTTCAGCGTCTGATAATCTACATATACCAACCCGAAACGTTTGGTATACCCGAACAACCACTCGAAATTATCGAGAAAACTCCATACGAAGTACCCTCTGATATCCGCTTTTTCATCGATCAGGCGGCGGACGACGACAAGATGCCTTTCAAGAAAATCAACGCGGTTTAAGTCGTGCACTTTTCCGTCCAGCGCCACGATATCGTTGCAAGCCACACCGTTTTCCGTGACGTATAAGGGTGCTTTATACCGTTCGGCTAAGAATTTACACCCCCAATACAGTCCGTTCGGATCAACCACGCCGCCCATCGCGGTCAAAGGCGCGCCGCTTTCGCGCGCTACGCTTTTCCCCCCTTCATCGACAGGCGTGCCGCTATAATTATTGAAGCATAAAATATCGTCTTTTCCGATGATGAGTTTAAGATCTTCGGCATAACGGTTTTCGTTAAGCGCGGGGAATTTTTCGTACAGCCTGTCCGGATATTTTCCGAAATACACGGGGTCTAAATACGCGTCGATCGATTCGGAAGCAAGGTCTTTTTGAAAGAACTTCTCTTTCGCCGCCTCTATGCCCCGCAAAGAAGCACAAACGGGATATTCTTCAAACGTGCTCATCGCCATACCCGCTTTCGAATCGGGAACAGAGCGTATCACGTTACGCGCGCGCCCGTGTGCCGTCAACATACGGTGCAAGCACTGCATCGTCTGCCATTCGTTCAGCCTGTACCCCGGAGCAAACGCGCCCGAATAATAACTGCTGTGCACTACGTTAATAGGTTCGTTGAAGGTAATATAATATTTTACCCTGTCGCCGTATTTTCGAACCAGCACGTCGGCGTATTCCTCGAACCACTTTGTAAAATCGTCGTTCTGCAACCCGCCTTTATCGCTTAAACTTTGCGGCATGTCCCAATGATACATTGTAAGAAAGGGAGTAATCCCCCTTTGTAAAAGCCCGTCGATTAACCTGTCGTAAAAATCCACTCCTTTATCGTTTATCTTTCCCGTGCCTTCGGGTAAAACCCTCGGCCACGAAACGGAAAACCGATACGCGTTTACGTTAAGCCCCGCAAGTAAATCCAAATCTTCCTGCAAACGGTTGTAATGATCGGCGGCGACTTTCGCGTTCTCATTCTGATACACCGTACCTTTGCGCTCGCAAAAACTGTCCCATACCGATAATCCGCGCCCCTGCTTGCCGTCGTCGCCTTCTATCTGAAACGCCGACGTAGACACTCCGTACATAAAATCTTTTTTCATAATGCCGTTTCTCAAATTATTTTTTTAATCTTATCGTATTTCCGCCGCACAGCCGCGAATCTTCCGCACGGAACGCGGCGATATGACTTTCCACCGATTTTTCCAGACTCGTAAGTCCCACTGAACTCTTGTTTCCTTCGAGCAGATTGATAAAATCCAGAAACAGCAATTTATCGCCGCCCGAATGTTGCGAAACCGTATCGTTAATTTCGATTTTTATCGTTTTATCGGGTTCGCCGAACACGGAAAGCGTAATTACTCCGTCTTCTAATACGCCGTTAATCTCGCCCAGCGTGCCGCAGACCTGCGTTCTGCGATACACTTTGGAAGAAAACGCCTGCATCGTAAGGTTGGCGTAAACGCCGTCTTCCAGTTGCATGTTTACGTATTGATGATCCACTACGTCGTTATCGCAACGGTAAACGCATTTGGCATAGAACGTATGTTTATCCCGCACCTGAATCATCGCGTTTTCTACGTTTTCTTCACAGCCGCAAGGCACTTTCACCCACGTAGGATACTGCGTATAAATTTTAATACCGCTGT
>JAQXRJ010000048.1 GCA_029218465.1 bacterium
ATTTTCTTTAAATAAAGCATACTATCAACTCCTACATATATTATACCATTAATTATAGAAAAAAGGATGTCCACATTTAAAACGTTGTCTACATCCTTATTTTACTTAGGTTTTCACCACATTACGTGGACAAGTTGTAAAACTCGAACCAACTTACTAGTTTTTAAATTTTAAGTTTTTCCTTATTTTATCTTACTTGCCACAACATTGTTTATATTTTTTGCCCGATCCACCTGGCGTCCATTTAAAACTACCGTGTAATTTTTTCCTTTTAAAGTGGGCTTTCTTACTTAAAAAGTTGAATAGTTTATTCGTAAATTGTAATAAAGTGATGTCTAATTTTCTGACAATGCGGTTTAAACTTATTTAATAACTTATCTAAAACTATCTAGTTCTACCTGATGTTTTTTCTTCTTCAGTTTTAAGATATTTTTCTTTTATATCTTTTATTTCAGAAATAATATCTCTAATTTTGTCACTATGATATTTTTCTTTTATATCTTCTATTTCAGAAATAATATCTCTAATTTTGTCACTATGATATTCACCTTCTAATTGCTTTCTTAAATATGCAATGTAAGCTAATGGATTGGCAGCAATTTGTGCATCAGTCCAAAATCCTCTTAAATCTTTTACTGCACCTGGCTTACCACCACCATTAGGTCCGCCACCAAAATTCTTATCATCTGGCAATGTGTTAATTTTTCTGCCTAATTCTAACTTTTCTTCAGAAATTGTATTTGTTTTTTCATTCATAATTTTTCCTCCTTCAACTATGTCATATCAAATTTCTAAATAAACGGCCTTATTAATTGTTTATATAATGATTTTATATCTGATTCTTGAATACCTAGATCTCTAAGAATTGAATAAGCAGTTTCAATTTTAATCTTATAAAAACATCCATCATCTATTAACATGTTTTTAATTTGTAATTGTTTGTGGTATTCTTCAGAATCAATATTATAACAATTTAACAAATCATTATTAAGTTTTCTTAATTTATTTATCATACCTATTACCTTTCCTTTATACCTGATATTCTAGATCCTTCCCTAAAATATATAAATCTATCATCTGAAAATCCTGATTGTAATTCTTCTTTGCTTATAGGAATTAATGCTTTTCCGTTATTATAAATATAATAATAATTATTTTCTGGATTGTTTGAAATAGATGTGTCATTTAATGTGAACACCATTATTGGCTTATGAATACCTTTTTCAGGATAAGTACCATTTATCATTGTTGCCTTAAAATTATCCTCACGTTCTCTCGGATTAAATACTAATACCCTTAAAAGTAAAATATAATCCAGCATATCCATTCCAGTTAAATTTGATTCTTTTATTTTTTCTAATAATATTTCCATTTTTTCACTTAATGGTACTTGAACACTGCTACTGCTTTTTTCATATTCTTCAACATATGCATCAAAATTAGAAGATTTTATTGATTCATTAGGTGCTAAATATGAATATGCTTTTGTTATTGCATCAGTAATTGCTTGCTTTTCTTGTTCTGTTTCATTTATGCAAGTAATATCTCTAACCATATAATTATTTTTGGCAAGCGATAAATCACTATGCCAAGCAGAAAAACTAAAATTAATAAATGTATCATCTATTTTAATTCCAAAAGTTGGATGCCATTTTCCATAACGTTGCACAAAATATTCTTCCTCATCCACAACTTCTACGGGCTTAATATCAAACAATTCCGAATCATAAACATAACTATCTATTTCAAGATCTTTTAATATTTTTCCATATATGATAGCAAATTCCCAGCAAACAATGCTATTATTATCTTCATTAATTCTTGATAAATTAGATAACTGAGTATGATTCATACTACTCATATTTCTCTGTGGTATTGTACCCATGATATGCAAGAAAAACTCTTCATCATATGTAAAAATCTTACAGAGTTTAACGTAAATAAACATTGCTATTTCAAGTTTATTTAATCCCTCAGGAATTTGTGATATTAATCTTTGTTCAAATTCTTCATCCAATCTTACTACGTCATATTTATAGGCATTACTATTAGTCACTATATTATTATCTAAAGCCATGTTAATGTCACCTCAATGTATTCCTTACAATTTAATTATACCATATATATCAATTTTTAAGTTCAATTTAGGCAAAAAAACTTATCTAAAACTTATCTAAACGCCTTTTTTGATGCAAAATTACCTAAAAATTGTAAGTGGTAAAAAGCTCGTGAGCCCTTTATTTATAAGGCTTTGCGAGCTTATTTTCCACAACAGACTTTATACTTGCGTCCACTGCCACATGGACAAGGATCATTTCTACCTATTTTTTTTGACTTCTTAGGGGCCTGTTTCACATGATCTTTTCCATCATTAGTTATTTGTTTTTTTGATACTTCTTTTCTTTCAATATTTTGCTTAATTTCCGATTTAAGTAATAGAATTGTCACATCTTTATCAATATTTTGCATCATTTGATCAAACATATCAAAACCTTCCATTGTATATGCTCTTAACGGATCATCTTGAGCATATCCTCTTAATCCAATACCTTCTCTTAAATGTGACATTGTATTGATATGTTCCGTCCAATATCTATCTATTATATTTAACATAATAACTTTCTCAAATTCGTCAGTTATTTCTCTTGGTAAGTCTTTAATCTTTTCCTCATATTCTTCAACAACAATATTATAAATAATATCAATTAATTCTTCTTTATTATTATTATTAATATCTTTAATATTTAATGTTTTTTTGAATAAATTTTCATTTGAATAATTTATTATTTCTTCTATGTCAGAATTTGTTAATTTTCCTTCTGGAAATATATGAGATTCAACTAAATCATTTATATGATCTTTCATAGTCTTAAGAATTGTATTGTGAATTGAATCGTTATCAAGTATTTCATTTCTTCTTGCATACATTATTTCTCTTTGATTATTCATTACATCATCATATTGTAATAATTGCTTGCGTATATCGAAGTTATTTCCCTCAACTCTGGTTTGTGCAGTTGCAATTGCATTAGTAAACATTTTACTTTTAATAGGAACATCTTCATCAAAGCCTAATGATTGTAACATACCTTTTATTCTATCAGTACCAAATCTAACCATTAAATCATCTTCCATAGAAACATAAAATTGAGTATATCCAGGGTCACCTTGACGGCCTGATCTTCCTCTTAACTGATTGTCTATTCTACGTGATTCATGACGTTCTGTACCAAGTACACATAATCCACCTAGTTTTTTTACTTCTTCAGTTAACTTAATATCTGTTCCACGTCCTGCCATATTTGTTGCAATTGTTACTGATTTTAACTCACCTGCCTTAGCTATTATTTCAGCCTCTCTTGCATGATTTTTAGCATTTAATACTTCATGTGGAATTTTTTTCTTTTTTAACATTTCACTAATTAATTCATTAGTTTCAATTGCAATAGTACCAACCAATACTGGTTGACCTTTTTTGTATCTATCTTCAATCTCTTTTATTAGAGCCTTATATTTTCCCTGTTTTGTTGCATAAACTAAATCTGGCTCATCTTTTCTTATTATTTCTTTATTAGTTGGTATTTGAATAACAAACATATTATAAATATTTCTAAATTCTTCTTCTTCTGTTTTAGCTGTACCAGTCATTCCTGATAATTTTTTATACATTCTGAATAAATTTTGAAATGTTATAGTTGCTAAAGTTTTTGTTTCTTGATTAATTTTAACACCCTCTTTAGCTTCAATTGCTTGATGAAGTCCATCGCTAAAAGCACGTCCTTTCATTAAACGCCCAGTAAATTGATCTACTATAATTATTTCTCCATCCTGCACTACATAATCAACATCATTTTTCATTGCATAATTAGCTTTCAATGATTGATTAATATGGTGTACTAAATTTGTGTTTGAAATATCATACATATTATCTAGTTTAAAAGTTTTTTCAGCTTTTTTTACCCCTTCATCTGTAAGTGTTACTGATTTAGTTTTTTCATCATACAAATAGTCTTCATCATGCTTTAATCTTTTTACAAATGAATCAGCATCAAGATACATACTATTTCCTTTGAATTCTCCTCCAGAAATAATAAGTGGCGTTCTAGCTTCATCAATTAATACTGAATCAACTTCATCTATAATTGCAAAATTAAGTCCTCTTTGAACTCTGTTTTCTTTTTTCACAACCATATTATCTCTTAGATAGTCAAATCCTAGTTCATTATTTGTTGTGTATAAAATATCACAATTATATACAGCTTGTTTTTCTTTAGGTGTTAAACTTCTCAAATTTGTTCCAACAGTAAGTCCTAAGAATCTATGAATATTACCCATCCAATTAGCATCACGATCTGCAAGATATTCATTAACTGTTACAATATGAACTCCATCTCCGGATAATGCATTTAAGTATGCAGGCATAACTGAAGTTAAAGTTTTTCCTTCTCCTGTTTTCATTTCAGAAATATTTCCAAAGTGAATTGAAATTGCTCCAAGTAATTGAACATAATATGGCTTTTCACCAATTACCCTTGAACAAGCTTCTCTTGCTGTTGCATAGGCTTCAACTAATATATCATCTAATGTTTCACCTTTTTTTAATCTATTTCTAAATTCATCAGTTTTTGCTTGCAATTCATAATCTGTTAATTTTAAATATTCATCGCTTAAGGCTTCTATTTTATCTGCAATATCACAAAATCTTTTTAATTCTTTATATTCATGATCAAACAATTTTTTTAGTAAATTCATGTTATCATCTCCTGTATCTATTATTTTACCAAATAAAAAGAGATTTTCAAAGTATAATCCCTTTTTATTTTAATTTATTTTGTTTCTATAATACCATAATTACCGTCAGATCTTTTATATACCAAAGTAGGTGTATCATCTTTATCGTCCTTAAATAAATAAAAATTATGTCCTAAAAGTTCCATTTGAATTATAGCTTCTTCTTCGCTCATTGGCTTAACTTCTATTTGTTTTCTTTTTATAACATTTGTTTTTTCTTCTTCAATATCTTCTATTGAATCTAAAATTAAATCTGTATTCTTAACTTTTTTAGATGAAAGTTTCGTTTTATTTTTTCTTATTTGTCTTTCAATTTTATCAATTATTACATCTACTGCAGCATATACATCTTCTTGAGTTTCCTCTGCCCTTAAAATGAATTTTTTTAATGGAATAGTAACTTCTACTTTTTGCCCAACGCTTTTAATTTTTATTACTACATTTGCTCTTATGTCTGAACTATCATCAAAATATTTATCAAGCTTTCCTAATTTTTCTACTATATAGTCATTCATTGCTTTAGTGACTTTAACTTTGTCACCTCTAATAAAAATTTCCAATATATCATCTCCTATAATCATAATATCAAATTTAGTAATAGAAGTAAATGATTAAAAAATTATTTTAAAATTATAAAACACGATTTTTTTCTCATAATATAAGTAGTTATTGGAGGATTTATTGTGAAAAAAATGGTTAAATATATGATATTTTTAATTCTTATTGTTACAGTTATTTGTTTTTGTAGTTATGGATATAGTAAACTAAATAATAAACTTGAAATTACTAGTGCAAATAATATAAGTTTATATGATGACTCTGGAGAAGTATTTTTTCAAGGAAATGGCTCAAATAAATGGGTTTCTTTAAAAGATATTTCAATTAATGTTATAAATGCAACTATTTCGACTGAAGATAAGAATTTTTATAAACACTTTGGATTTGACTTTTTAAGAATAATAAAAGCAGGATATACAAATGTAATAAATAGGAAAACGGTACAAGGTGCTTCTACTATCTCCCAACAATATGTAAAAAATCTTTTTCTAGATTTCGATAAAACTTGGGAAAGAAAATGGAATGAAATGTGGCTTACTATTAACTTAGAATTGAATTACACTAAAGATGAAATATTAGAAGGTTATTTGAATACTATTAATTATGGACATGGAATGTTTGGAATTGAAAAAGCAGCAAATTATTATTTTAATAAAAGCGCAAAGGAATTAAATCTTGCTGAAGCTTCAATGCTAGTTGGTATTCCCAAATCTCCTTCAAATTATTCACCTCTTATAAACATCAGTATAGCCAAAAAAAGACAAAAAGCAATTCTTAGCAGTATGGTTAAAAACGGTTATATCTCGGAAAAAGAAATGAATGACGCTTTTAATGTTGAACTTTCATATTATGGAAAAGAACTTGATGATGATTTAAGCACATTAATGTATTTTAAAGATGCAGTACTTTCTGAGCTTGAAAAAATAAGTACTATTCCAAATTCATTTTTAGATACAGGAGGTATTAAAATATACACTACACTTGATATAGATGCTCAAAAAGGACTTGAAAAGGCAACAAAAGAATATATTAAAAAAGATTTACAAACTGCATCTGTTTCTATAAATCCAAACAATGGGGAAATAATTGCTTTAATTGGAGGTTCAGATTATATAAAATCACAATATAATAGAGCCTTGTCTTCATCTAGACAAGTTGGTTCCACTATGAAACCTTTTTTATATTATGCAGCATTGGAAAATGGATTTACTGCGAGCACATGTTTTAGAAGTGAGCAAACTACTTTTACTTTTTCAAATAATTCTACATACTCTCCTAAAAATGCAAATGAAGTATATGGTAATATTCCAATATCTCTAGCTACCGCAATTGCATATTCAGACAATATATATGCTGTTAAAACACATATGTTTCTTGGAGAAGACACTTTAGTTAATACTGCAAAAAGACTTGGAATAACTGCAAATTTGACTCCAAATCCATCTCTTCCTTTAGGAACTAATGAAATAAATATAATTGATATGACAACTGCTTATTCTACTTTTGCTAATAACGGATATAAGGTAACTCCACATTTAATAAAAAAAGTAGTTGATTCGAATGAAAATGTTTTATATGAATATAAAGAAGAAAAAGAACAAATTCTTAATCAAAGTCTTGTTTTTATTTTAAATGAGCTTCTAACTTCAACTTATGACTCGGCTTTTATTGATTATAATTATCCCACAATGGTCAATCTTTCTGCTAAAATGACAAAAAAATATTCAGTTAAATCTGGAACTACTGCTACCGATTTATGGACCATAGGATATAATCCAAACGTAATTACATCTGTTTGGGTTGGATATGATGATAATAAAGAAATCACTTCTAATTATTATAATATTGCCAAAAATATTTGGTTAGATTCTATTGAATACTACCTAAAAGGAAAAGATGAAGTATGGTATGAAAAGCCAAGTAATGTTGTGGGTTGCTTAGTTAATCCTATAACGGGAAAACCTGCTTCAGATAAAGATAAAAATAAGAAAATATTATATTATTTAAAAGGTACTGAACCAACTGAAGAACAGATGGTGTTTGACGAAATGTTTGATAATTAATTTGTTATTATTTCTGCCATATCACCGGTTTTAACTAATGAAGCATTTGCATCGTCAGTATCAATATGTAGTTCTAATATTCCATTGTCGGTTTCTTTAACTTTTACATTTTCAAGTATTATTGATTTTTCATTCCCTATACGTACTTTTATATTTTTTTCGTTTAAAAAATCATATCTTACTCTATCCCAATGATTTATATGAATATGTCGTGTTGCAATAATGCAACATTTTTTTGATATTTGGCCATTTGGACCAATAATTGTTACTTTTTCACTATCAATTAAATCTCCTGAATCCCTTACAGGTGGATTAATGCCTAATTTATAACTATCTGTTTTTGATATTTCTACTTGTGTATATTCCCTGAATGGTCCAAGCACTCTTACATTGTCTAATGTACTTTTATCTGTTTTAATTGTAACAACTGAATTAGATGAAAACTCACTTTGCTGTGTTAACTTATTCTTTATAGTAATATTTTCTTTACCAAACAATTTATAAAAATCTTCTTTAGTTAAATGTACATGTCTATTTGAAACTCCAATTTTTACTTGCATAATACTCTCCTTCTTTATTTAAATTATAACATGTCTACTTAAAAAATGTACATATATTCATTTATTATTAAAATTAAGAATAACATTTTTTTAATAACATATTATTTTTATATGAAAGGAGGCTTTTTATGAATAATAATTATTATTATAGAGAAACTTCATATAATCCATCTACATCTAATTATCCAACATTTGATAATAATTTATATGAAAATCCAATATATGCATCAAACATTATTAATTCCGCAAAAGGAAAAAAAGTAAAAATATATATGTCTTTTCCTGATTCAATTGAATGGAGGGATAAAATATTTGAAGGAACTATAGATAGTTCTGGACCAGATTATATTTTAATTACAAATAAAGACAATATTCCTACACTACTGCAAAAAATATATATAAATTTTATTGAATTTGAATCTGCACTAAAATAATAATAGTTTTTAAGTACATTTTATGGTACAATGTTATATAGTAGAGGTGAAATAATGATATATATTATATGTGTACCTATAATAATAGTACTTTTATTTTTAATTGTTTTAATATTTTATGATCAAAAACTGCTAATAGATGAATATAACATTAAAATTACTGAAGCAATTAGTTCAATTGATATTCTACATGATAAACAGATTGATCTATTAACAAATATTTCAAAAATAATAAATAAAGATTTAGATAAAAAAATTTTAAAAAATCTTAGTAAGATTAAAAATAAAAAGCTAGATATGTTTGACTTGCAAAGTGAATTGCATAAATTAAATGTTGAACTTAAAAGATATATTGAGGATAATAATTATAATTTTAGTAAAGATCAAGATTTAAAAAAAGATTTAGATAGTAATTCAATTGAAATTGTTGCCTTAGTTAATTACTATAATGAATTAATTAATGATTATAATAACACTATTAGTAAAATTAAATTCTTGTTTATTAAAATGATAAAAAAGCTTAAAAAATTAGATGTATTTAATATAGAAAAAGATATTGAGTTTGAAATACTTAAAAATGACAACTAAAATATGTTGTCATTTTATTTGCCAATTTATTGGTTCGATTCTGTTTTTTCTTAAAAAAATATTTGTCTTTGAAAATGGTTTGCTTCCAAAAAATCCATTATATGCTGACAATGGTGATGGGTGAGATGATTCAATAATATAATGTTTTGGATTTGTTATATATTGTTTCTTTTTTTTTGCAAAACTTCCCCATAAAATAAACACAACTGGAGTTTCTTTTTCATTTAATTTTTTTATTACGCTATCTGTAAAAGTTTCCCATCCAATCATTTTATGTGATGCAGCTTTATTAGCTTCAACAGTAAGCACTGAATTTAAAAGTAATACTCCTTCTTCTGCCCATTTAATTAAGCTTCCACATTTTGGAACATCATAACCTAAATCATTTTTTAATTCTTTAAATATATTTTGTAGAGATGGTGGCATAGGAATTCCTTTTTTGACAGAGAAAGATAGACCTTCTGCTTGATTTGCTCCGTGATATGGATCTTGCCCTAAAATTACTACTTTTGTATTTGAATAAGGGGTCAATCTAAAAGCTCGAAAAATATGGTTTTCTTTTGGATATATTATTTTATTATTATATTCTTTTTTTATTTTATTTAATAATTCAGCGAAATATGTTTTATTTATTTCATCTTTCAATATTTTATCCCAATCATTTCCTAACATATAATCACTTCCAAAAATATTATACAATATTTTTATACATTTTATAATCATCTATTATTTCTTTTCTAAATAAGAAAATTGAGTACATGTTTATAATTGCTAAAAAAGCTACTAAAATATCTACAAGATTCCATAATATAGCAGGACTAATTATTGAACCGATAAAAAGCACAATTATAGTAATTACCTTTAAAATATTTATGTATTTTTTTTTAGAAGTTAAAAATTTTAAATTACTTTCTCCATAATAATATCCTGCTACTATTGTGGAATATGCTAATGTCAAAACTGAAAAAAGAAGCATTACAGTTCCATATTTGCCTAAATGATAATTAAGTGCATAACTAGTTAATTCAATTCCATTTATGTTTTGAAATATAATATTCTCATATTTTGATGTTAATATTATAAGTGCTGTAGATGTACAGACAACAAAAATTGTAAAGTAGATTCCAACTATTTGCATTAATCCATATGAAACTTTATTGTTTGTTTTAGTGCATGATGTGGCAATTGCGCCTGTTCCAAGACCGGATTCTGTTGAAAAAATTCCCCTTTGTATTCCAATAATAAAACTACCTATAAATCCTGTGAAAAAACTCTTTAAATTTAATGCGTTTTTAATAATTATCCACAATATTTGTGGAATTAGTTTTATATTATTAATAATTACAATAGAACTTATTATTATATATGTAATTCCCATTATAGGAACTAATTTAATAGTTATATTAACAATTTCATTTAATCCATTTATTACTGATAGAGCACATATTATGGTAATTATTAATCCTATAATTACTTTATTTATATTAAAACAATCGCTAATAGATACTGATATTGTATTTGATTGTATTGTCATAAAGCCAAATATATACGCAATGATTACTATCAGTGCATAAATTGTTGCAAGTTTTCTTTTTTTTAAACCCTTTAAAATATAATATGCTGGTCCCCCTTCATAATTTCCGTCATTATTACATTGATATTTACATCCTAAATAAGTCTCACAATATGTGTTTATTGATGTAATTATTCCAATTATCCAGATCCAAAATATAGTCCCTGGTCCTCCAAAATATATTGCAAGAGCTATTCCTGATAGTGAGCCAACACCAATACGAGCAGCCAATGACATAGATAAACTTTTAATTGAAGATATTCCTTCACTTTTGTTTTTAAACCCTTTAAATAAATTCTTTATGTTTAATTGTGGAAATCCTAGATTAAAACTAAAATATAGTCCTCCTCCTAATAAAAAAACAATTGCAATAATCCAAAAAAAATCTATAATATACTTTAACATATTATCACCTATTTAAGTATATTTATAGATTATTATTTTATTAAAAATGTTATTTATGATATCTTTCATTGTTAATAATTTTGTATGATCTATATATTTGTTCCAACAATATTATTCTAAACAATTGGTGTGGAAATGTCATTTTCGAAAAAGATAATTTGTAATCTGATTTCTTTTTTATGTCGTTATGGATTCCATGAGAACCTCCAATTATAAATGTTATGTTTGAATTAAATATTTGTATTTTTTCAATTTTCTTTGATAATTCAACAGAGTTTAATTCATTTCCATCAATTTCTAGCGTAATTATATAATCTTTATAATTGATAGCTTTTTCTATTTGTCGTTTCTCTTTTTCTAGAGAAACATTTTCAACATCAATATTTGAATCATTAACTTCTATTATTTCTATATTTGTATATTTTTTTATTCGTTTTAAATATTCTTCTATTGCATCTTGAAAAAATTTTTCTTTTATTCTTCCTACACAAATTATCTTTATCATTTAAACCTCTACCAAATCTGTCGAAATATATTGATCTGTTACTATTAAATTATTAATATTAAATTCTGTTTTCTTAAGCGCATTTACAGATTCTCTTCTACAAATTTCTTTATCGTTATTATGTTCACTTAAATGGGCTAAGAAAATATATCTTGTGTTTTTGCCTACTATTTTTTTTAGAATATTTGCAGTAGCATGATTTGATAAATGTCCCTTATCACTTAATATTCTCTGTTTCAATATATATGGATATGATCCATTCATCAAAATATTTTCGTCATGATTAGATTCTATTATGTATATTTCTTTATTTTTTATAGTTTCAAAGTATTTTCTATTTAAATAGCCTGTATCAGTTATATAAACAAGTGTATTATTATCATGATTTATAATATAACTATAACAATTAACATCATGAGATAGTCTAGTTGTTTTTATCTCTATATCATTTATTATTAATTCTCTATCAATAATATGATATTTTTTAATATTTACTTTCTTTTTAATATCTTCATATACATCAAGTGGGCAATATAATGTTATATTTGTTTTATTTATAAGAGTGGATAATCCTTTTATATGATCGGAATGTGAATGCGTTATTAATATAATATCTAATTCTTTTATGCTGATGTTTATATCATCCAATGTTTTTTTTATTTGATAATAGCTTATTCCTGCATCTATCAATATTTTTGTTTTATTACACTCAATAAATGAACAATTGCCCTTAGAACCACTAGCTAATACTTTTACTTTCATTTATATAACCCATATGGATTTATTGAAACTCCACCTTTCCATGGATATCCTTTATAAACTGCTAAATGTAAATGTGTCCCTGTTGCAAAACCACTTTGTCCCATTTTTCCAATTTGTTGGCCAATATGCACTATATCACCTTGACTAATTAGAATTTTTGACATATGACCATAATAAGAATAATATCCATTATTATGGTTTATTATTATGTAGTTTCCATTATAGCCATTAAATTTTGCTTCTACTACTACACCATCATTTATTGAATAAATAGGTGAACCATATCCAGTTCCACTTATATCCAATCCTTCATGGAATTTACCCCATCTCCATCCATATTGACTTGTTATAACATATGGCGTTGCTGTTGGCCAAGCCCATGTACCAAGAGATCCTATATTTATACTTCCTTTTCCACGTACTATTATTCTATTAATTGTTGGTTTTACTTCTTCAGATGAAATTACAACTGCACTTATTACTTCGCCATTTGATTTTCTTATTTTTTTCGTGACCTTGTTTGTTCCATTTTGACCCTCTTGTTTTACTTTCTCAACTCCCATTAACATACTATTATCATATACAATTTCTGTTTTATATGAAGTATTTTCTAACTCAATAACGTGATCTTCCTCAATTAATTTAAAAGCTGGTTTTAGTATTCCAAGAGTAACAACTTCTCCTGGATATAATATGTTATCTACACTATTAAATTGTGAATTTGCAATCAGAAATTCTTCTACTGACAATTTATTATCGTATGATACTTGTTCTATAGTATCGCCTGGTTTAACTGTATAAGTTTCCTGAGCTTCTAATGTCCCAAATAATAAATACTTGCTTAGCATATCAGAATTAGTATATATTTCATCATTTGTAGATATTTTAGTTTCTTTTACTGTTATTTCATTTTCAATATATACATTTTCAATTAAACTACCAGTATCTTTGATTTCTAGTTGAGAATTGTTTATATATTTATCATAATCATTCTCATTAATGAAAACATTTATAGCTGATTTTAGGGCATTTATAAATATATCTTTGTCGAGCACATTTATTTTTATAGTTTCTGTTGTATATTTTTCTGATTCATCTGCCTCTTCTACTCCTTTTATAGTAAATGTATATCCTTTTACCGTAAAAGGTGAAACATTTTTTATTTTATTATATATTTCTTCTTTTGTTTGATACTTTTTATTATAGGTAACTTCCTTAACTATGTTTAAATCCTTTGGGGCATATACTTTTTCAACATTATATTTTTCTTTTAATTGTGCTTCTTTTTCATTTATATAACTTTCTAGTTCTTCTTTTGATTCTATATATCCAATTGTTTTTCCAGATATATATACATGATAAAGTTCGCTTGGCGTTGTATATGTTGTATACCCTGTAAAAAAAACTATGCTACTTATAAAAGTAGCTAATACTACATACATTACGTTTTTCTTATTCACCAGTTATACCTCCTATTTCTTTTTTATAGCTCAAAAATGTTGATGTATCCCTTTTAAAAAGTAATTCTATTGTTGCAGTTGGACCATTACGATGCTTTGATACTATAAATTCGCTTATACTAGTGTTCCCTTCTGTAATTTTATCTTTATTATAGTAATCATCTCTATACAAGAATGATACAATATCTGCATCTTGCTCTATTGATCCGGATTCTCTCAAATCACTCATTATTGGTCTTTTATTTTCTCTTTGTTCTACACTACGAGAAAGTTGCGCAAGAGCTATTACCGGAACTTTTAGTTCCATTGCCATAGTTTTTAATGCACGTGATATATCTGAAACTTCTTGCTGTCTATTACTTCCATAACTAATATTTGATGATATAAGTTGCAAGTAATCTATTACTACTACTGCTAATCCTTCATCACTATTTGCAAGCCTTCTACATTTTGAACGAATTTCTCCTATTGTAATTCCAGGAGTATCATCCATATACAATTTTGTGTTTGATAATCTGCTTATTGCTTCACTTACTCTTTTCCAATCATCGTTTTGAAGATTACCTGTAGTTAGTTTATGACCCTCTATTTGACCGAGTGAACTTATCATTCTATTTACTAATTGTTCCGCTCCCATTTCCATATTGAATAATGCAACAGCCTTATCAGTTGTTAACGCAATATTTGTTGCAAGATTAAGTGCAAATGCAGTTTTTCCCATTGCCGGACGGGCCGCTATGATTATAAATTCGCTTTCATGAAGACCTGATGTTAATTTATCAATATCATACCATCCTGTTGGTACGCCTGTTACATCTCCTTTTGTTTTAGATAATTTTTCAAGATTTTGTTCAGCTGTTTCTAAAACTTCTTTAATTGTTTTAAATTCTGTTGAGCGTCTATTATTTACAACCCCTAGTATCTTTCTTTCGGCATTATCTAGTGTCTCATTTACATCTGTTTGATTAGAATACGCACTCGTAACAATATCAGTTGATACATCAATTAATTTTCGTAAAAGAGAAGACTCTTCTACTAGTTTAATGTAATGATCAATATTTGCAGCTGTTGGTACATATTCCATTATTTCTGTAATATACTCAACTCCACCTATTTCGTTTAGTTTGTTCCTATTTTTTAATTCAGATGTAAGACTAGTTATATCTATTGGTATTTTTTTATCAAACATATCTTTTAGACAAATAAATATATCAGCATTTACACTTGAATAAAAAGATTCACTAGTTAATGCATCGACTGCTTTTTGTAAGGCATATTTTGATAATATCATTGAACCTAATACTGATTGTTCTGCTTCTAAATTACTTGGTACTGTTTTATTAGGCATTATACCACCTTCTAACTTTCTAGTTTAATTTTTAATGTTGCTTTTATTTCTTTATATAAGTTTATTTGAATATTATATGCTCCTAAATTTGATATTTCAACTGGAATTGTTATCTGCTTCTTTTCAATATTATATCCTAATTTATCCAACTCTTCTTTTATTTGTTTAATACTTATTCTTCCAAAGAGTTTATCATTCTTTCCAGATTGAACTTTGAATTTAATTTCTATTTTTTCTAGTTTTTTCTTTAATGCCTCTGCTTCTTTTCTATTTTTTTGATCCAACTCTTTTAGTCGTTCTTGTTCATTATTATATTTTTTTAAAGTTTGTTCATTAAGAGCAACTGCATAACCATTTTTTATTAAAAAATTATTAGCATATCCTGTTTTTACTTCTTTTTTTTCGCCTTTTTTGCCCTGACCTTTTAAGTCTTTTAAAAATAATACCTTCATAGAACCTCCTTATTTATAGACAATTTCTACTAAGTTGTGTCAATTATTATAATAAATTTTAAATTTATATACAAGTATTATACTCACATTTATTATAATAATTTCATATTAATTTTATCAAAATAATTTATTAAAGTCTACAAAGTAAAAGAAAAAATCCATCACGGATTTTTAGTTTTATACCTTATTTTTTTTGTCTTATTATTTCCTAATATAAAGCCAATTGCAACTGATATAGTAAAATATATATTTACTATACCTTTATTTATAAAAAATAATATTATAAAATACGATGTATAAAAAACAAATGTTAAAATAATTGATAATAATATTGATTTTATCTTATGTCTTGTAAAAATTTTTTTGTATATTAAATTAAATATCAATGAAAAAAACATTCCAAATAATATCGAGGCTATTATTGATTGGATTTGTATTTTTAGATTCATTATTTAAACAATCTATTAAATAAACTTTCTTCTTTATTTTTTCTTTTTATATCCTCAATATACGAAAAAGATATAATGGTTCCTTTTATTGAAATATTGCCTTGCATTGTATCTAATTTTACAAGTTCTAAATCTAATCCTTTTATTACCAAATGTCCCATTGTAGTTTCTATCAAAAATTCTTCACTATCAAAATTATCTATTTTTTTAACCCCTGTTACTATTAAGTTTTTTCTTTCTACCATATTTATACTATGATTATAATTATTAACTATATTATCTTGCCTATCCATACTTTTCCTCCTAAGAAATAATATGAGTTAACTCTTAAAAACATAACAAAAAAAGAGACATTTGTCTCTAAAATATTATTCCTCTGTTGACGACTCATCTTCAGCATTTTTATATGCTTCAAATATAGCATTTTCAAACATAGTTCTCACTTCTGGATTAATTGGATGTGCTATGTCTCTATATCCGCCAACAGCTGTTTTTCTACTTGGCATTGCAATGAATAGACCATTATCTCCTTCTATAATTCTAATATCATGAACTGCAAAACTATCATCTAATAATACTGATGCAATTCCTTTCATACGTGATCCTTCTTTTTCAATCTTACGTACATTTACTGATGTTATTTTCATTAACGTATCCTCCCTCTTAAAGCAATAACTTTACAAATATATATTATAATAATTTAATTTAAATTGCAATATTTATTTATAATCATAATAAAAAAATACAAAATTATTTTGTAAATATTTCCAAATTTTCAGTAAGTACGTCATTATAACTAAAGCTTTTTATTTGATTGTTATTATTTGATATTTTAATAGTAAAAACGTAATTATATACCTTTTCAATTATTCCATCAAATTCTTCTGTTTGATTCCTACTCCCATTAAATTTAAAACGCAATTCTTTTCCTAAATTTTTTTCAATACTAGTCTTTATTTTTTTTATGTTCATCTTGGATATCCGGTGTACATCATACCATTAGTTATAATGCCACCCATTCCCTCCTCTTTATATTTTGTTTTTGAAAGAATTTTAATTATATCTATTGGTTTATCTCTTGTTGACAGTGCTATTGATGAAGCTATTATTGCAGGATCCAACGCATGAATATTAACTCTTTTTGGACTACTTGCAAAATTAGCACCTTCTTTTATTAATTCTTCATAATACGATTGACACGCACCAGCTATAATAATTAATTTGTCTTGCGATTTTTCATATTCTCTAGCTTTTTTTATAGCTTCTACAAAATATTTACTATTTCTATAATTATCTATGTTTTTCTTATCTTTACTATCCTTATAGAAAAAATCATGTCCAGTTATTACAATAATATTAGGATGTAATTTTTCTAAATATTTATTTATTTCTTTTGGTATGTCTTCTTCATTCAATTTAACACCATATGCTTGAACTTTCATTTTTTTATAAAAATTCATACATCTATTTAAATATTCATCATCCCCATCAAAATGGACTATTTTTCCTGGTAAATAAAAAAAGGAATCCCTATCTAGTCTTAAACTTTCATTTGTTTGACTAACTATAAAATTATCATTCGAATCTAAATCAAGAGATTCTTTTAATAAATTTAAATCACTTGCGGGACTATCTGCATATAATCTTACTTCAACGCCTTTTAAATAAACAATATCATTATCAATTGATGTAATTTTAAAAATAGTATCATTATTATATGACTTTCTTGTTACTAAATCACCTATTTTAAAAAGCATAACATCACCCATGTAATATTATGCTTTTAGTTATATATTATTCGAAATATCTATAAATATATCTAATGGTATTTGTTCAGCTCTAACTGATATATCTAGACTATATTTATTTAGAATTTTATTTATTTTTTCTATATTATATTCCTTTAAATTATTTTTTAAAGTTTTTCTTTTAAATTTAAAACAGTCTTTTATAAATTTCAAAAATTTATCCATATCTTTTATTTTTTTAACATTTTTTTTTGGTCTCAATAACAATATTGAACTATCAACATTCGGTTTTGGATAAAAATAATTTTTACTCACATCAAATAATTTTTTTATATCAAAATAATAGTTTAAAAAAACAGTTATTTGCCCATATTCTTTATTTCCTGGTGTACTACTAAACCTATTTGCTACTTCTTTTTGAACCATAATTAAAATATTTTCAAAATTCACTTTAGAATCAATTATTTTTTCTATTATTGGTGTTGTTATATAATATGGAATATTAGCAATTAGATGAATTTTTTTATATTTATATTTGCTTATATCTTCTTTAATATTTCTTTTTAAGAAATCATCCCAAATAATATTTAATTTTTCTTTATTGATATTGTCTAATTTTTTTTCTAATTCTTTATCAATTTCGTATGCTAGTACTTTGCATTTTTTTACTAGTTCTTTTGTCAAAGATCCTGCTCCAGGTCCAATTTCTATAATTAAATCATTATTATTGATTTCTACAGAATTTATTATTCTTTCAATTAAATTAATATCACTTATGAAATTCTGACCAAATTTCTTTTTAAAATTATGTTTTTCCATATTCTTACCTAAAATGGTAAAGTACAAAATACTTTACCAACTCCATCTTATTATTTCATATGTAACGTTTTGTTTTCCTACAATTTTTGATGCTTTTGTTTCAGTTTCTACTAAAAAGTCCATCTTTGTACCTCTTATTGCACCACCTCTATCAAGTGCAATTGCCAAAATTTCATCGCCTAATGTAGAATTTGTTATTTTTATAATTGTACCACAAGGAATTCTACTATCTGTTGCAACTATATTTACGTTGCCATATTCTGAATCATTAAAATATATATTTCCATTTTTCACATTTTGTCTTGGTGAACAGCCAGTTTTTCCGCTACATCCAACACAATCAGGTCCATATCCTGTCATTATGCCATTAAATTTAACTGGCATAGTTGAACCATATTTAATGACTTCATCAAATGATCTTACATTTTTTGTCTCTATTATATCTTTATTATATTTTGATACTAAATGTATAGCTTGTATTGATCTTACATTTGATATATCTTCTATAGTTATTACTTCATTATTGTATCCTGATGCAATTACTACAAACAATAATATTACAAAAGTTATATATATTAATAGTTTTTTTATTATTTTTAAACTATTTTTCATAAAATCCACCTTTATTCATCTTGAATATAACATATCAAATTATTTAAGTCAATTAATCTTTATTAAAATAATTATTTTATTATTTATATATTATTTTTTCTAAATTAAATAATCTAATTGCATTTTGACTTGTATTTTTTTCTACTTCTTCCAAGGATATTTTTTTTATTTCTGATAATTTTTTTGCAATTATTGGAATGTTTTTGGATTCATTTTTTGTACCTCTATATGGCTCCGGTGTTAAATATGGACTATCTGTTTCTAGCATAATTTTATTAATATCTAAATCTTTTATAATATACCCAAGATTAGAATTTTTAAATGTTATGACACCTCCTATACCTATATAATATCCCATATCAATGTATTTTTTTAGTGTTTCTTTACTACCATTAAAACAATGTATAATTCCTTTTAAATTATGCTTTGAAAGAATATTTATAGTATCTAAAGTTGCATCTCTTGTGTGTATTACAATAGGCATATTTAATTCTTTTGCAATACGTAGTTGTTTCTCAAATAATTCAATTTGCTGGTTTTTTGAATCTTTTTCATAATGATAATCTAATCCAATTTCCCCAATGCCAACTATTTTTTTTGTATTTTTTGCTAATTTTCTTATATAATCTAAATCATTATTTGTATAATTATTAATTTCTTCAGGATGAAGACCTATTGTTAAAAATATATTATTATATTTTTCTATTAATTCAAGGCCTTCATTTATTGTATTAACTGAGCAGCAACTTACAATTAAATATTTAACATTATTGTTTAAAGCATTTTGAATAACTTCATCTATATTGTTATAATCATATTTTGAAATATGTGTATGTGAATCTATATACATTTTTCCTCCTATTACTTAAAAAAAAAGATATCAAATATCTTTAAATTATTAATTACATTTCTTTTTATTAAAAAATACAAGTCTAATATAACAAATCAATAAAAATATGCCATATATTAAATCTGGAACACATTTTGTATTCACAAATTGTAATATAAAATATAATCCAAATATTAAAAGTAGTACTACTGGGTCAATTCGATTATTTACAAACATAATTTTATCCTTTCTTACTACCTATACATAATAACACATAGTTGATTTTTTTTAAACTATTTTTCTATTTTTTTTTAATGTTTACAGTTTTATTACATTATTTTTCTATTCTCATAAATAGTGGAGACGATTTATTTGTTTTATAAACATTCTTTTCATTATATTTATTGGTTTTATCGTCAATGTTTAATTGTTTAAATATTTTCTTTGATGTATCCGGCATAAAAGGTTCCAGAAAAATAGCACATACTCTTATTGATTCTAATAAATTATATAAAACTTTTTTTAATCTTTCTTTTAGAGAATCATCTTTAGCCAAAACCCATGGAGTAGTTTCATCTATATACTTATTACTTCTTCTTAATAAATCAAATATTATGTCTAATGCTGCTCCTATTTCAAATTTATCCATTTTTTGTTCAATATTTTTATCTAATTCATTTATCATATTTATTAAATCATTATCTATAAATTCTTTTTCTTTTGTATTACATATTTTCCCATCAAAATATTTTTGAGTCATTGATATTGTTCTATTTACTAAATTGCCTAATATGTTAGCTAAATCACTATTAATTCTATCAATTAACAATTCCTTAGTTAAGTTACCATCATTAGCATACGGAATTTCATGAAGCACATAATATCTTATTGCATCAACTCCAAATTCTTTTACCAAATCGTCTGCATATAAAATATTTCCTTTTGATTTGCTCATTTTGTCATTTCCAAATAATAACCAAGGATGTCCAAAAACCTGTTTAGGCAATGGTATATCTAATGACATCAAGAAACAAGGCCAATAAATAGTATGAAATCTTACAATATCCTTCCCAATCAAATGTAAATCAGCTGGCCAATATTTTTTGAATTCTTCAGTAGGGTTATTAACATCATATCCTATGTTTGTTATGTAATTTGTTAATGCATCTAACCATACATATACTACATGTTTAGGATTAAAATCTACTGGTATTCCCCATTTAAAACTAGTTCTTGAAACGCATAAATCTTGAAGTCCAGGTTTGATGAAATTATTTATCATTTCATTTTTTCTTGATTCCGGCATAATAAACTCTGGATGTTGATTATAATACTTTATTAACCTATCCTGATATTTGGACAATTTAAAAAAGTATGCTTCTTCACTTGCTTTTTGTACTTCTCTTCCGCAATCTGGACATTTTCCATCAATTAATTGACTTTCAGTAAAGAAAGATTCACATGGAGTACAATATAATCCTTCATATTTGCCTAAATATATATCTCCATTATCATACATTTTTTTAAATATCTTTTGAACCTGTTTTTCGTGCATTGGGTTAGTTGTTCTTACAAATCTATCATATGATGTATTCATTATATCCCAAATATTTTTAATTTGTAATGAAACTTCATCAACATATTGTTGTGGAGTTATTCCTTTTTCCTTTGCTTTTAATTCTATCTTTTCACCATGCTCATCAGTTCCAGTTTGAAAATATACATCATATCCTTTTAATCTTTTATATCTAGCAATAGAATCTGCTAAAACTATTTCATATGTATTCCCAATATGTGGTTTTCCTGATGTGTATGCAATTGCTGTTGAAATATAATATTTTTCTTTATTCATAATTCTCCCTTTCCAGTTGACCCAAGCCCACCTGTTCTTTTATTATTAGCATCATCACCGTCAACTGTTAAATATTTTATAAAAATACCTTGTATTATTTTTTCTCCTTTTTTTATTATGAAATCTTTTTTTGATGAATTGTATAATTTAATCCATATATGACCTTCATTATTTTCATTATTATAATAATCACTATCGATTACGCCTATTTGATTTGACATCCGAATATTATATTTAAATCCTAAACTGCTTCTAATCATTAGAAGTAATACTTCATCGTTATTCATATAAGCTTTTATAGCCAGTGGAATCTTCAAAGATTTTCCTGCTGGAATTATATAATCTTTAAATGAATAAAAATCATATCCTGCAGAATTTTTTGTACTTCTTTTTGGAAGTATAACACTATTATATGATAATTCATCTTCTAAAGTGTCTTTTTTAAATTGTTCTAAACTAATTTTTTCAAAAAATCTGTTCATATTTCCTCCAATAAAAAAAGATGGTTCTAATAAGGACCCAAAATGGGCGGTACCACCTTAATTCATAGTATACTATGCTCTTAATATTTTAACGCTTTATGCGGTCAGCTTTACTAACTAGCTCTGGAACCATCTATTATATAATTATGATCTTTTTTCACCATACAAAGATTCTCTATACATAATTTTATATAATTCTTTCCTTCATCACTTTAAATATGAATTGATTATAACAAATATATTTTTAAACTTCAAGGTAATTAATTAATAAATTATTTATAATTTCAGCATTAATTATATCTGTGTCATTAATTTTCTCTTTTTTTAATAGAATAATACTTCCTATTGCATCACCATTTATAATTAATGGTTTCAATAAGAAACATAAATTATTATCAAACTCTATAGTATTGTTTTTTATTATATCTTTTCTTTCACTTATTTCATTATAAATATATTTACTTATCTTTGTTTCATCATTTATTGTAAATAT
Organism: bacterium; assembly: GCA_029218465.1. Taxonomy (GTDB): domain Bacteria; phylum Bacillota_I; class Bacilli_A; order RF39; family UBA660; genus CAG-710. The sequence goes on from JAQXRJ010000048.1 coordinate 22,784, forward strand.
TTTTCCATTTTTAAATAAAACTTTATCTAAATCTGTTAATATTATATCAACACTACATATTTTTGCAATTATATTAATAATGTTCTCTATTGATTTATATGTTTTACTTATTAAATCTTTTTTTCTTATAAGTATTGTATCATTATCTAGAAATACTTCTAGGCAATCTCCACTTTTAATTCTTAATGAATTTCTTACTTCTTTTGGAATAACTAATCTTCCTAATTCATCTACTCTTCTGATAATTCCCGTATTTGACATTTGTTACCTTCTTTCTAACAATAGTATTTGTTAGTTTGACAAAATTATTCAAAAATAGGATGTGAACTTATTTTTTATCAAATTTTATAGATGTTTTTATGTTTAATTCATCCACTTTGTTTTTTGTTTCAAGTAAAACATTTTTTAAGCTTTTATTTCTTTCCTCAATAGAATTTATTATTGAATTGCTTATTTCGGTATCAAACTTTTTTAATTTGTCTATCAATTCTTCTTTTTGATATTCTTCATTAAAGTCAACATTTTTATTTATATTATCAGATAAATCTATGTAAATCATTTCATTAATTATTATATCTATTTCTGATTTAGATATTTTTACAGTTTCGTCTATTTCATTATTTAACATTTCTAAATCAATTAATTTAGTTTCAAATATATACTTTTTTATATATTCCTTACGGTTAGTTGTGATTTTTAAAACAAATTTTTCTAATTCATTAGAAAATTCTATAAATATTTCTGATATTTTTTTAAATTCATATGAATCAATATTATTTTCTTTTAAAAAGTTATTGATTCTTTGTGAAAATTTAATGCATAATAATGATATTTTATTTTTAAGTGTTAATTTTAAAGAATCATCATTATTATTTAAATCTAATAACATTTTATTTTTTAATATTTCAGCATTTTTTTCTTTAAATGTCTCAGCAATTGTTTTTTCCATTTTTATCATTTCCTTATTTTATGAATAAATTTTATCAAAATAATTAAAAACAGTCAATATTGACTGTTTAGCATTTCAATTTAATATTTTTTAAAAGATCAATTAAATAATAAATATAGTGTTTTTCTAAATTTCTAATATCTAGAGTAATTTCTATCATTTCATTTTTATATTTTATAGAAAAATATGGACTTATTTTTAAAGCGTTTATAAATAATTCTTCGCCATCTATTTTAAGAGATTCTTCTTTTGAAATTGTTAAAATGATGTTGTTAGATGTCTGATCAACTTTTATAATTTGTAATTTTTTTGCTAATGATTCAAACCATTCTTCATACATATAAATTAACATAGATTTATCAATTTTTCCAAATCTATCTTCTAATTCCTGCTTAACTAATAGTAATTTTTCATATGAGTCAACCGAATTTATTAATTTATGTATTTCAATTTTCAAATCATTTTCTTCTACATACTCATCCTTAATATGTGTTTCTACATCAATTAAATTATTTGCTATCTCGTCTTCTTTAATATTATTACCTTTTAATCTTTCAACTTCTTCATTTAAAATTTTTATATATAAATCAATTCCGACACTATCAATAAAACCTGCTTGTTCAGTTCCTAAAATGTCACCAGCTCCTCTTATTGACAAATCCCTTGATGCAATTGAAAATCCACTTCCCAATTCAGTAAATTCTTTTATTGCATTCAGTCTTTTAATTGCTATATCATTCAATTGTTTATCTTTTTTATACATTAAGTATGCATAAGCAATTTTATTACTTCTTCCTACTCTACCTCTTATTTGATATAATTGGCTTAATCCAAAAGAATCAGCATTATAAATTATCAATGTGTTTACATTAGGAATATCTATTCCTGTCTCAATTATTGTTGTGCATATCATTATATCATACTTCTGATTAACAAAATCAATCATTCTTGTTTCTATTTCATTTTTATCTAATCTGCCATGTGTATATACAATTTTTGCATCTGGAATAAGATTTTGAATTTGATAAACCTTTTCTTCTATAGAATTTACTCTATTATATAGAATAAATACTTGTCCTCCCCTTGATAATTCCTTATATATAGCATCTTTTATTATCATATTATTTTCTTCTATAACATATGTCTGAATTGGGTATCTATCTACTGGAGGAGTTTCTATTAATGATAAGCTTTTCATTCCAACAAGTGACATTTGTAATGTTCTTGGTATTGGGGTTGCAGTAAGTGTTAATACATCAACATTTTCCTTGTATTGTTTTATCTTTTCTTTATGTACTACTCCAAATCTTTGTTCCTCATCTATAACTAGCAAACCTAGATCTTTCGGTTTTACATCATCACTTAAAAGCCTATGAGTCCCAAACAAAATGTCTATTTTTCCTTTTTTTAAATTTTCTAATATCCTATTTTTATTATTAGTAGATGTAAATCTATTTAAAAGCTCTATTTTTATAGGAAAGTTTCTAAATCTTTCTATTGCACTTTTATATTGTTGACTTGAAAGAATAGTTGTAGGACAAAGATATAATACTTGTTTTGAATCATTTACAGCTTTAAACATTGCTCTAAAAGCTACTTCTGTTTTTCCATACCCAACATCACCACATAAAAGTCTATCCATTGGGTGTACTAATTCCATATCTTTTTTTATTTGTTCTATAGCCCTTAATTGATCTCTTGTTTCAGTAAATTCAAATTCATTCTCAAATAATATTTGAAGTTCATTGTCCTTAGAAAAGGCAAAACCTTTTTTCATTTTTCTTTTTGCATATAATTCAATCAAATCTTTTGCTATATTATGTACCTTATTCTTTACTCTTAATTTTGTTTTTTGCCATTCAGAGCTTCCTAATTTATTTATTTTTGGTGAATACCCTTCTTTTCCTGTAAATTTACCTATTAATTCAATTTTTTCTACCGGTATATATAATTTATCATTATCAGCATATAATATTTCTATATAATCTTTCATTAAATTATTCTTTTTTAGTGTTTTAATTCCATTATAAATTCCTATTCCATTCACAGAATGTACTACATAATCACCAATTGATAAATTTGATATACTTTTTATTTTAGAGGTGTACTTAAATTTACTTTTATATTTATTATGATTAGTTTTATTAAATAATTCTTTTTGTGTTAAAAAAACATAATTTTCAAATATAAATCCTTCGCTAAATGTATAATTAATTATATTAATTTTATTATCATATATATTTTTTTGATCAGTTAATATATATTTATTAGTGATATATTTTGTAAATGAATTAATTTGAGTCTCTTTGAGACAAATAATGATTGTCTTTCCTTTTATAATTTCTGCTTTTAGATAATCATTAATCATATCTATATTTTCATTAAAATTTTTTGATTTAGTTACATTAAAATTTTTTATTTTTTTTACTTTAACATCATTGAACAAGTTATTAATTGTATTATAATAAGATGCATTTGAAATATCAAATTCATTTAAATTAAACATGTAATTACCATTATAATCTTTATCATGTAAGATCTTATATTCTAAAATGTTTTTTAATTCATTTTCATATGCAACTTTTAATTGGGAATAATCTTTTATTATTATTTGTGGATTAATTAAATAATCATTAATGTTTGAGTATTTTTTAGTATATAAAGGTAAATATTTTTGTTTTTTATCAAAGTTTTCTAATATTTCATCAGTTATAAACTCTGTATTTGGATTTATTATTACAGAATTAACTTTTTTTATTGATTTTTGTGTTTTTGTGTCAAAATATCTTATTGATTCTATTTCATCATCAAAAAATTCTATTCTAATAGGATTATCATAATTAATTGGAAATATATCAATTATAAATCCTCTTATTGCAAGTTCTCCAGTATTAGTAACAATTGATTCCCTATTATATCCATTGCTTAATAAGTTTTTAATTAAAGAATTTCTATTATAAATTTCTCCAACATTAATTTTATATTTCGATTTATTATATCTATCTTTAGTAGGCAAATATCTTAAGAATGAATCAGTATGACAAACAACAATATAATTTTTTCTATTAATTTGTGAAAGTACATTTAATGCGTCTAATCTAGTTGTTTTTAAATCAGGACTTATTGCAATTGCTTCACTTGTTAGAAAATCATCCATTGGAAATAATAATACATTTTCTGTTTGATTTTTTATTGATGAAAATATTTTATTTGCTTCAAATAAAGTTGAAGTTAATATTAATATATCTTTTTTAATATTTTTAAGTTTATTTGCAGTATAGTAACAAAAAAATTCATCAGTCATTCCATATAGACCAATGTTATTTTCTTCATTATAATCAATTAGTTTATCAAGAATTTCCATTATATTCTCCTACCTATGGTTATATTTACTCATCAAGATATCAAAGTTTAATATAAAATAGTCATCTAAAATTTCATTAATATTACTTGTCATTTGCATATACATATTTAATTCATCATTATTAATCTTACCTAAAACATAATCTTTAGTGTCCATTAATTTATTATTTGATATTCCTATTTTTAATCTTTTAAATTCATTAGTTTTTAAATTTATTTCTATGTTTTTAAGGCCATTATGACCACCACTACTTCCTTTATATTTTAATTTATATTTTCCAACAGGTAAATCTAAATCATCACTTATTATTAATATATCATCAATTTTTATCTTATAATAATCAATATATTTTTTTATAACTTCTCCAGAAAGATTCATATATGACTGTGGTTTTAATAATATAATACTTTGATTGTTTTTTGTCATTATATTATATAAACCATTAAACTTTTCCCTATTAATATTTAAACCATTTTTTTTTGCATAATTATCTAAAAACATAAAACCAATATTATGTCTTGTATTTTCATATTCCTTAGTTGGATTTCCTAATCCTACAATTAATTTCACATACTCACTTCTTTCTTAATCTTTAAAGTATTTTAATACTTCCTCACTATATTTTCCGTCACTTTTATGAACTATTAAGTGTTCTACTTCTCTTAATCCTACATTACCATTTTTTACTCCTTCTACTAAAAATAAATTAGATGAAGCATTTTTTTTTGGAAAAAGAAACATTATTCTTTTTGGTTCAATTTTATTCTTATGCATTTTTTCTAGTATTTCTTCTAATCTTTCAGTTCTATGAACCATTAAAAATTTTCCATTATTTTTTAAATATTTAAATGATATATTTAATAATTCATCAAGAGTTAATTTTATTTCATGCCTAGCAATTGATTTAATTTTTTCATTATTTTTTTTGGAATTTTTGTTTGTTTTAAAGTATGGAGGATTACTTACTATTATATCAAAATACTCCATATCAAAATAATTATAAATATTTTTTATATCATCATTAATTATTTTTATTTTGGATTCTAAATTATTTAATTTTAAAGATTCTTTTGCCATATTATATATTTCTATTTGTAATTCAATTCCATATATATTGACATTATTATCAACTTTTGAAGATATTATTAATGGAATTGGTGCATTTCCTGTACCAATATCTAATATATTATGTATTTTTTTATTATAATTAATAAAATTAGCTAAAAGAACCGAGTCTAAGGAAAAACTAAAATAATTAGTATTTTGTACAATTTTTAAATTTTTGTAGCCTAATAAATCATTTATCACTTTCATATGAATCTAAATCTATAGTTGCAACAGTTCTATCTTTTTTTTCAATTGTAAACGATTTTTGAAATAAATTTAAGGCAACTACCTTTCCTTCAATATTTTTTGTTTTTATCATTTCTCCAACTTTTGGATATTTTCTTTTTAATTTTGTATATTGATCATCTTCATAATTTAAGCAACATAATAATCTTCCACATACCCCATTTATTTTATCAGGTTTTAATGATATATATTGATTTTTAGCCATATTTATAGATACACTTTCAAAATCCTTTAAAAACAAATTACAACATAAAAATCTTCCACATGGTCCCAAACCACCAACTTCTTTTGCCTTATCTCTAACCCCTACTTGTCGTAATTCTATTCTTGTTTTATAGATTGAAGCAAGTTTTTTTGCCAATTCTCTAAAATCAATCCTATCATCAGCAACAAAATTAAATATTAATTGTCCTCTATCGAACGTGTAATAGCAACTAATAAATTTCATTTCTAAATTCATTTTTTCAGCTATTTTTTTTGCTTTATTTAAGGCTAAAAAACTATCTTTAGTATTTTTATTATAAATATTTATATCTTCCTTTGTGGCGATTCTTATGATATTTTGTAAATTTGTAACTAATTTATCTTTTTCTATTTCAATAATATTTCCAACTATTTTGCCAATTTGTTGACCTTTTTCTGATTCAACAACAACATAATCATCATTTTTAACTTCTATATTATTATTTGAAAAAAAATATTTTCTATTACTATTATCGAAACTAATTTTCACCGCGTTCACTTTCATAGTATTACACCTCTTGTTAAAAATTTAAAATTAATCTATCTAATACAATTCTAACATTTACATTATAATTTAGCAAATTAATACAATCCTCTATTTTTTTTATTTTTTTAGGGATATTTTTTATGTCAAACTGATTTGAAAGCTCATTAATTTTATTTAAATTAATATAATTTTCAAAACTTATCTCTAATTTATTTTTTTGAATATCAGAATATATTAGTATCATTATTTGAAATATATCATTTATTTCTTCACTAGATAATTGATATAATTCTGATAAATAGGCTATTGACTTTTCTTTATTTTTTTCAATAATTTTTATATAACCAATTGCTTTATCTATTAATTCTTCATTGTATTGCTTTATATGATAATTATTAATATTTATTATTTTACATCTTGAAATAATCGTCTCGAGTACATTAGATATATTTTTTGTAATTAAAATAGCAACTATGTTATCAGATGGTTCTTCTAAAAATTTAAGTAATGAATTTGCAGCAGATTTATTTAAATTTTCTGCATATTCAATTATATAATATCTATTTAAATTATAAATTGATATATTTTTATATTCCGAAATTAAATCTGATATTTGCTCTTTTTTTATGTATTTTCCATCAGGTTTAAGAACTTTTATATCATTATAATTATCATTATCTATTAATGTATTAATATTAACAAAATCATTTTCGGAAACGTTTAATTTTATAATATCTTTTATTAAATTTTTTATAATTTTTATATCATAATCATCATCTACTATTATTAAATTAGCATGACTTAATATTTTGTTATAATCATTCATATAAATACACCCCACTTATAATAAAAATACTAATATTATACTTAATAATACTAAACCAGGAATATCTAGAAAAAAAACGATTAACAAAGTTAATATATTAATCGGAATAATTATATTAAAATTACTTGCTATTAAATTGAAACCATATAGAATGAAAAAAGAAAATAATATTTTTTTTATTATTTTTATCATAAAATCACCTTTAAATTATATGAAAAATTACCTTTTTTATTCTATTTCTTTTCTATCATTTATTGCTCTTTCTAGTGTTAGAGAATCGATGTATTCAATATCTGCCCCAATTGGAATTCCACTTGCCAATCTACTTATTTTTATATTTAAACCTTCTAATATTTTTTTTATGTACAAACTTGTAGTTTCTCCTTCAATATTAGGCTTTACAGCAATTATTATTTCTTCAAAGTTATTATTTTTTATTAATTTTAACAAATTTTCTATACCAATATCTTCTGGATTTATTCCATTTAATGGAGAAATTAAATTATTTAATATATAATAATATCCATTAAAAATATTGCATTTTTCTATTAAATATAGTGTTTTAGGGTCATCTACTATGCATAATAAATTTTTATTTCTATTTATGTTTTCACATATATTACAAATTTCATTTTCAGTTAAATTATTACATATTCGACATTTATGAATTTTTTTCTTTGCATTTAATAAACTTTCTGAAAAAAATTTTACAATATCCTCATCTAATGTTAATGCATAGAATGCCATACGTTCAGCAGTCTTTTCACCAACACCTGGAAGCATTTTGAAGCTTTCAATTAAATTATTAAGACTTTTTGGATACATAATTAAAATATTCCTGGTATACTTGTAAATTTACCCATTTTCTCTTGTATTGTTTTATCAATTCTACTAAAAAGTTGATTAATTGCTAATAAAAACATATCTTGTATTGCTTCAATATCTTCTTTATCTGCATTTTCAATATCAATTTTTATTTCTAATATTTCTTTTTTTCCATTTGCCTTAACTGATACAACTCCATTTTTTTCTTCAAAAATCATATCATCAATCTCTTTTTTTGTTTTTTCCATATCTCTTTGTATATTTTGTGCTTGTTTCATTAACGCTTGTATATTCATATTTCCTCCTATATACTTTCAATTTCACCAAATAGTTCTTTTGCTGTTTCTTCAAAATTTATATTTGTTTTTTCATTTTCTATTTTATCACAAATTTTATCTTTTTCATCTATATAATTATATACTATTTTATTTTTTATGTTATTTATATACATTCGTTTCAATATATTCCATTGTTCTGTATCAACAGCTACTAGTTTGCATTTTATTCCTAATTTTTCATTTAAAATTTTTTGATATTCATCAATATCGTTATTAATTTTATTTGCTATTGAACTATATGGACAACATATCATTAAATAGCTTTTACTAGCTACTATTGGTAATGTATCTATTAAATCACAAATAATAGCACCATAATCATTATCAAAAGTATATTCTTTTAAAGATGCCCATTGTTCCTTTAATAACTTCAAAAATTGTTTGTCAGCTGTTGCAAAGCAATTATTAATTCTAATATTAATAATATTTTCGTCAATTGCTTTTGTATTTTTTTCATTAATATTTTTTTTATTTAATAAATTTACCTGATTTTCCTGTTTTTTTTCGTTTTCACTACATAATTCAATTATCATCATTTCAAATAAAATTTTTGTATTTAGAGATACTTTCATTTTTGTATAATAATTATTCATAATATTTATATTAGAAATTAAATCATAATTTGAATTATTAATAATTTCATCTCTTGTTATTTTAATTATTTCATTTAGGATTTTATATAAGTCTTTTCCACTAGAAGAATATAATTCGGTCATTTTTAATAATTCTGATATATTACTTTTTTTTATATTATCGAACATTAGTTTTATTTCTGAACTATTTACGATTCCTAATACTTCTCTTATATCATTCAAATTAATTTTATGATTATTATCTACATATGAATCAACTTTATCTAATATTCCAATAGCATCTCTTAATCCTCCATTTGAATTTAATACTATTTCATTTATCGCATCATTTTCAATTAATATTTTTTCTAGATCCGAAATTTCTTTAAGACGATTAAACATACTTTTATCATCTATATTTTTGAATTCTATAATTTGACATCTTGAGACAATTGTTTTTGGAACTTTATAAAAATCTGTAGTTGCTAATATAAATATTACGTATTCAGGAGGCTCTTCCAATGTTTTTAATAAAGCATTAAAAGCTCCTGCTGATAACATATGAACTTCATCAATAATATATACTTTATATTTCAATTTATTTGGAACAAAGTTTATTTTATTTTTTAATTCTCTTATTTCATCAACCCCATTATTTGATGCTGCATCTATTTCAATAATATCAATACAATTTTGATATTTTGAATTAATGCAATTATTACATTTTTCACAACAATTACCATTAATGCTATTTTCACAATTACATATTCTTGCAAACATTTTAGCAATAGAAGTTTTTCCAGTTCCTCTTGGACCAAAGAATAAATATGCATGAGATATTTTATTATTTTTACATGAATTTATTAAAATTTTTTTTGCTACTTCTTGTCCATATACTTCATCAAAATTTGTGGGTCTATATTTTCGATATAAAGATTGATATGCCATTTTAACACCTCCTTATTAATTATATCATTTTTAATGATAAAACTGTATTATTTTAAAAAAAATACATTTATTAACAAATAATTTTATTACTACTTTTTTTATTAAATATTATTTCCCGGGAAATATTTTTTTTATTTTACTTTAATTTATTTTTATTAATTTATTTCACATAAAACTTTCCACACATTTATTTCCCGGGAAATATTTTTTTACTTTGATTTATTTTATTACTTTGTTTCACGTGAAACTTTACACATATTTATTTCCCAGGAAATATTTTTTTACTTCGATTTATTTTATTACTTTGTTTCACGTGAAACTTTCCACATATTTATTCTCATAAATTAAATACTAATTTAAAAAAAATCAACTTGTTTTTCTTAATTCTTTAAAAAAATTGCTTATAAGTTGATTATCTATTTTTAATTTATTAATTTTCACATTGAATTTACAGTTTTCTGGCATTAATATTTTTTCACTTATTTTTTTATTATAAACATTATTGGTGTCGTTAATATAATAAATTTCTTTAATTCTTGATTGATATATTGCACTCGCACACATTGGACAAGGAAATAAAGATGTTACTAATATACAATCATCTAATCTCCAATCACAATTTTTTTTGTATGCTTTTATTAATGCTAATATTTCTGCATGGCATATAACGCTTTTCTTTTTTTCTTTTAAATTGTGAGCTTTAGCAAGAATTTTATTTTTCTTTACTATAACACAGCCAACAGGTATTTCTCCTATAAAATACGATTTTTTTGCCTCTCTAAGCACTGTCTCTATTACACTATCATTCATAAATTATCCTATCTAATATATAAATTAAAAGATGCACACAAATATTATTTGTTAAGGCTGCTATTTTCCAATTCTGACCTGGTTCCAATATATTTGTTGCATCATCATAATAATACAATAATTATTAAATTAAATCAATAATAACTTAGTGAATTATTTTTATATTTATTCTTCTATTTTTGGTTCTTCTTTTTCTAATAATGAAATATTTGATACTTTTTGTCCATCTCTTAAATTAATTAATCGTACACCTTGTGTATTTCTATTTAGAGTAGAAATTTGATCTGTAGATATTCTTATTACAATTCCACTATCAGTAATAATTAGTAAATCCTTTGGTTCGCATATTGTATTTAATGCAATCATATTTCCATTTTTTTCTGTAATATTTAATGCTTTTACACCTTTACTTCCCCTATGCGTTAATCTATATTGATTAATAATTGTTTTTTTACCATATCCTTTATCAGTAACAACTAATACTTCATTATTTTCATTTACAACTTCTAATCCTACAACTATTGCACCATTTAAATCAATTCCTTTTACACCGCATGTATTTCTTCCCATTGAACGAATTTCTGTTTCATTAAATCTTACCATTCTTCCATTACTTGCACCAATAATTATTTCATTGTTTCCTTTTGTTTTTCTTACTGCAATTAAATTATCCTTTTCTTTTAATAAAATTGCAATTTTCCCTGTTCTCCTAATATTTTTAAATTCTCGAACATTTGTTCTTTTTACTAATCCATTCTTTGTAGCAAAAATTAAATAATCATTATCTTCAGTTTCTTTATTTAAAGTAATAATTGAAGTTATTTTCTCATTTTTTTCTAATGGTAGTAAATTAATTACAGGTATTCCCTTTGATTGTCTACTAAAACTTGGAATTTCGTATCCTTTTATTCTATATACTTTCCCTTTATTAGTAAAGAATAATATCGAATCATGAGTTTCCATTGTAACAAGCTCATTAACATAATCATCTTCATTTGTAGACATGCCTTTAATTCCAACACCACCTCGATTTTGAATTTTAAACGCATCAGTTGTTATTCTTTTTATATATCCTTTATTTGTTAAAGCAATTACTATCTTTTCTACTGGAATTAATGATTCATCTTCAATATAATCAATTGCTGTCATATCAATAGTTGTTCTTCTATTATCTCCGTACTTATCTCTAATATCAATTAATTCTTCTTTAATTATATTTAATACCTTTTTTTCTGATATTAATATTTCTTTATATTCATCAATTTTCTTTAACAATTCTGCCAATTCATCCTCGATTTTGTCTCTTTCTAATCCTGTTAATCTTCTTAATTTTAATTCTAATATTGCCTCTGCTTGAATATTATCAAGTGCAAACCTAGAAATTAATTTTTCCTTTGCTTCTTCATCACTTTTTGCATTTCTAATTATTTTTACAACCTCATCAATATTATCTTGTGCAATTTTATATCCTTCTAAAATATGAACTCTTGCTTCTGCTTTTTCTAAATCAAATCTTGTTCTTCTTATAATTACTTCTTTTTGATGGTCTATATATTTTGATATTATATCTTTTAATCCTAATGTTTTAGGTGTACCATTATCTATTACTAAAAATATTATTCCATAATTAACTTGAAAATTTGTATGTTTATACAGATTATTTAACACAACTTGTGCGTTGGAATCTTTTTTCAGCGTAATAGTAATTTTAACACCATTTTTTAAATCTGTGTGATAATCTGCTATTCCTTCAAGTGTTTTATTATGAACGAGTTCTGCAACCTTATTTTTTAATTCCATAGTATTTACACCATATGGAACTTCAGTAATTATAATTGAATCATGATTTTTTCCTTCTTCTATAGTTGCTCTACTTCTTATTGTAATACTTCCCCTACCTGTCTCATATGCTTTAATAATACCTGAATTACCTAAAATAATTCCTCCAGTTGGAAAATCAGGGCCTTTAATATAGTTCATTAATTCTAATGTATCAATTTCATTATTATCAATAAATGCTATACAACCATTTATTACTTCTGTTAAATTATGTGGAGGTATATTTGTTGCCATTCCTACTGCAATACCCATAGAACCATTTACTAATACATTAGGAAACCTAGATGGTAGTACTTGAGGCTCTTGGCTTGTTTCATCAAAGTTTAAGTTCATATCTACGGTGTTTTTTCTAATATCTCTTAACATTTCAAGTGATATTTTTGATAATCTTGCTTCAGTATAACGGTAAGCAGCTGCACCATCACCTTCTATATTACCAAAATTTCCATGTCCATCAATCATCATATATCTTTGATTAAAATCTTGTGCAAGTCTAACCATTGCATCATATATTGAACTATCTCCATGTGGATGATAATGGCCCATAACGTAACCTACAGTTGTTGCTGATTTTTTATGTGGTTTATCTGGAGTATTGCCTTCTTCAAACATTGACCAAAGAATTCTTCTATGAACTGGTTTTAAACCATCTCTTAGGTCAGGAATTGCACGTGATGTTATAACACTCATTGAATAGTCTAAGAATGAATTTTTTACCTCGTCTACTATATTATTTTCATTGTGGGAATCTCTTTCATGAAATAAACCTTTAAATTCACTTTGTTTTTCGATTTTTAAATCTTCTTCGTTATTCATAAAACCCTCCTATATATCCAAATTTTTAACATATTGTGCATTTTGTTCAATAAATGTTCGTCTTGGTTCAACTTCTTCACCCATTAATTTTTCAAAAATTTGATCTGCAGCAATACAATCTTCAACTGTAATTTTTCTTAAAACTCTTTTTTCAATATCCATTGTTGTTTCATTTAATTCTTCAGCATCCATTTCGCCTAAACCTTTCATACGAGCTATTTCTGCACGATTTCTTACATTTTCAGGAAGTGTTGCTAAATATTCATCTTTTTCTTTTTCATCA
>JAQXRJ010000049.1 GCA_029218465.1 bacterium
TACGGCGGCGCTGACCTTCGAGTACGGTCAGGCGGGCCGCTGGCATTGGCTCGGCAAGCCCTTTCAGCCGGAACGGCACACCTGGGTCGGGGTGCGGCTGGGGCTGTTCGTCATGCCCCTGGGGGGCGATGGCGGCGGATATGCTGACTTTGGCTGCTTCCGTGTGACGGGTGTTGAAACGGCGGAGTAAAGGCATTTTCCCATTCGTCAGGCCGCATTGCCGGCATCTTCTCAAACACCTTTTCATCTGTGGCCGCTGGGTTCCCCGGTGGCCTGCTTTTCGTATGTCCCCCTGTGTTCCATCGAATCATAGTTGAGCATTGAAATGATTTGATCCGTGCTTGATTATTTGTGCTTTTCCTGTTATGATATTGGCGACGCTCATGGAAAGGGGGATGGCCATGAAGGGCAGCTTGACGCAAAGGCAGCTTGGCGCTGGCAGTCTCCGCATGCCAGGGTGAGGGACGAAAACCCATCGCCCCGCGTTGATACAGACGATTGAGATTCGGAAAAGAGGATTTGAACATGAAGAAGGTTAGCCTGGTTTTGATATTTACACTGCTCCTGACGAGCGGGATCTTTGCAAGCACAGCGTTTGCACGAGATGATTATGTTGAAAAGCCTGGCTGTGGACATGTTGACGGTCCCCTCGTATGCGTGAAGCATTATGTCTGGCTCCGCCCGAACTATAACCCAAGCAATGGCTACGGATATCGCCATGCGGTTTCGGAATACTGCACATCGGAAAACGGCACAGCGTTCAATTATGATACCTATAATGAATACTGCACCCTTGGCGAATGGATCATTGATGACAGCATGGTATCATGCACATATCCTGTGGTCAAGTATCAGAGATGTACGGTCTGCGGAGCGAAGTCGGATAAATCCTTTACGGTGATCCCCGACAGTCAGCTTCCTCATCAGGAAGTGATTGACGAAGCTGTTCCCGCCACCTGCATATCGGAGGGCAAGACCGAGGGCAAGCATTGCTCTGTGTGCAACCGGGTGCTGGTGAAGCAGGAGATCGTCCAGGTCAAGGAACATACGGAAGTGATTGACGAGGCCGTATTCGCCACCTGCACGACGGAAGGCAAGACCGAGGGCAAGCACTGTTCCGTGTGCAAAACGGTACTGGAAAAGCAGGAGACAATTCCGGCGACGGGGCACTACTATCTGCCGTGGTCGCCTGCGGGTGAGCATCAGCACATTGCCCGGTGCTCCCGCGAAAGATGTACCTATACAGGCAATACCTCCTGTACATTGTATGAATGCCAGACGGGGGAGGAACGGTTTTTCGTTTGTCCCGTGTGCGGTGAATGGAACGGGGGCGTTTTTGAGGCCATCAAAGGCGCGGATTGTGTAAACGTCGGCAAGAATGCCATTCCGCGCGGTGAGCTGGTTGTTCGCGGAACGGCGAAGCCCTTTGGTTCTGCGCCCGTTTCCATTGAGGGGATGCAGGATGCATATGCACCTTTGTACGCCATGACAGTTGCCTATGAATTGGCGGGACAGGTGGAGGCCTTCCAGGGAGCCGTCAAGGTGTCCGTTCCCCTGGATATCCAGGCGTCGTTCAGATTGGTTCGCCGGAATACAGCGGCAGAGCAAGCCTGGACGGACATTCCCTTCACCATGGCACATGGCTGTCTGACCTTTGAAACGGATCAGGCAGGACTGTTCCTTCTCTTGGCGGCTGACTGACCCAACGTTTCGCCCCGCTTCCCTTTGCCGGGAGGCGGGGCTTTTCCATGCCGTTTTCCTGCGCAACAGAAAAGCAAGAGAACGATCGCTCTCTTGCTCAGGGCCGACCATTCAGCCCGGGGAGATGAGAATCAGGCGGAAGGCAATTCAGCGGGGAGGGCAGGGGAGGCGGCGTTACATCTGGCGATAGTACAGCGCCGCAAGCCCGAGGGAGAACAGCAGGCAGATCAGGCCCACCAGAAACATGGCGGATTTCAGCGGAGATTTGCCCTCTGCTGTCTGGCGTTCCTTCTTCTCCTGGCAGTAGAGGTAATAGGACTTGCGCGCCTCGCCGCTTTTTCGGGGGGGGGAACTGCTGGGCCAGCGTATGGAAAAGGAACTGGATGCCGTAGAAATTGCCCGCCTCCTGCACAACCAACAGCACGCTGCAGCCGACGTAGAGGACGGCCACGGTGAAGCAGCCGTCGCTGGCGGACTACAACCGCTGCATGGGCACGGACGCGATGCCTACCGTCTACATCGTCGTGGCGGAACTGGAGCCCGTGATTGATGTGCTGAATGCGGAAATGGGCGAGAAGTACGCCCATTTCTACTGCCGCCAGCGGGTGAACTACGGCTTTGACCTGGAGGGTTCGGCAGAGGAAAAATCGCCCTTTGCGAAGCCATTCGGACGCGGCTCTCGGATTTGAACAGCTCCGGCGAAGTGCGCTTCTATTCCAGCTATGCCGAATGCCGGGAGGAGCAGCGGGAGGATT
>JAQXRJ010000050.1 GCA_029218465.1 bacterium
CTCTTAATACATTTTTCTGATAATGTCCAATATGCAGTTTTGTCTTTTTCAGATGTATTTTGAGCTATGATAAAGAAATTATCTTCGCCATAAAGTTCCTTACAAGAAAATTTATTTCTATACGATTTATATATTATATCAGTTATTTCTTTTAAATCATCTAATTTACAACCAAATCTTTTTTCTACAATTGCAATGGCTGTTTTTTTATCATCTATAGTCATAATTGAATACCTCCTTATTTCGTTAGTTTTTTCGTTGTTCCTTTTTCTTCATTAAAAACATTTTTACAAAGTTTCCCAACCTCTGAAGAATGTTTAGAAGTTACATCTGATTCTTTATAATTTGGATCTTTATAAGGTTGCTTAAAGCCACCAAAAACCAAATCAAAACTTGGGGATTTAGTATCACTTGCTTTTTGCTTTTCATCATATTCTTCTTTTGAGAGTATTGAGATAGGAACAATTTTAAATAAACCCATTAATTCTTTATTTTTCTTTGCTTCAGAAAGCATCTCTTTTAAATAAAGGAAGTTCAATAATGAATCATTTGCATAAAATCTTTCACCTTTTTTTTGAAAGTCACTTATTTTTTTTGAAATTTCATTAAATTTTTCTAAATCTTTTATACGAACTACATTTTCAACTAAATATACATTTGAAAAAATTTCTCTAATATTATTAATGTCAGGATATAAAGACATTAGTCTTTCGAAATTTTCTTTATCATTTAAAAATAATAAACATAATTGTTTTAATGCCTTTAATTTATCATCTTCAAGTCGTTTGAATTTATTATAAGAAAATAATACTAGGTCTCCTAGACCTAGATTATCTGTACTATTAAATTCATTATCAAGAAATTTAATTGCAACATCTGTTACATTTAATCTATCAAATATTTCTTCTTTGGTAATTATTTTTTTAGAGATAGCTTCTTTTAAAACTTTCACACCATAAAATATAGTATTTGGCATCCCAAAAATATAATATTCTCTTTGAAAAGAATCATTTTTTAATAATCTTTTAATAAGTTTGTCTGTATTTTTATTAGTTTTACTTTTTCTGCTATTTACAACATAACCTTGTCCGTCAGAACCTATTTCATTTATAGTTATTCCATTTTCAGGATATTTTGCAATTTCAATAGCATACTTTGGATTATTTAAGGCATTACGTAAAACGTTTAAAACATTATCAATGTTATTTTTTTCTAATATAATATCGTATTCTATCACTTGATTAATATTCTTTGGATTAATTAAATACATATTAATACCTCCTTATTTAATTACTTTCTATAATTAGTATTTTTAAATTCATCAGAATTAACTTGAGCTTTATAAATGGTCTTTCTATTTTTATTTTTTTCAGGAGTATTAACATTTATTATTCCCATAGTTTCCAACAAACCAGCTATTGTCATTTTTTTTATTATTTGTTCTGAAGTTCCTTCATATTTTTGACAAATATCACTAATATAATCTATTTGTTCTTTTTCCTTCATTAAAAATACAACTTTTCCTTCTGAATCATAATATCTTATCTTTTGCACTAACTCTAATGCTTTTTTTGTAGTTAATTTTTCCTTTTCTTGCATAATTGATTGTCTCCTTATTTTGTTAGTTTTTTTGTTATTCCTTTTTCTTTTATATAGTCATCAATAAAGTGAAATGAAGATGTACTCGCTAAAGATTGATTTTCATGTAATAGAGAAGTGGCATTTTTTTCATCAGTTACTACTATAATCATTTTTTTATTTTTCCATAAAAATTCTCTTTTAAGTACTAATCTATAATAAAGTGAATTATATGAATCATCTTTGTCATTTATACTTTTTAATTCTTCAGCTTTTATATCAGGATTTAATAATAATACATTTTTTTCTTTTAATGCATCTATAAGTGGCACATCACTATCTATTTTACTATCATCAATAACATCTACATTTTCTAAAGTAGAAATATTATTTATAAAATAATTTCTTACTTCTTCATCATCAGAAACAACAAATAGATAGGCAAAAGCACTTTGTTTTATTGAATAAGTTATTAGATCTAATTTTTCATTTAACGTTTCCATCTATTTAACCATTCTTTCCTTTTTTGTTTTCTTAAGCATTTTGCTTTTTCCTCTTGTTCTTCAAGTTCTCGTTTTTTT
Organism: bacterium; assembly: GCA_029218465.1. Taxonomy (GTDB): domain Bacteria; phylum Bacillota_I; class Bacilli_A; order RF39; family UBA660; genus CAG-710. Next base: position 2,160 of record JAQXRJ010000050.1, read on the forward strand.
TCTCTTTTTTGAAAATCACGATACCTATTATAATCTTCATCTAACTTTTCTTTACTAATACCTCTTCTTAAAAGAACATGATATACACTAATTGGAAAAAAATCATCATTAATAGCCAGATACCAATTTTTTTTAATGCATTCATCACTTGAAGCGTCTAATAATCTGATCATTTCGCCATCAAATTTTTCTCTTTTACGTGAACCACTATAATGGTTTAATAAATAACCTTGAACTGTTAAATTATGATTAAATAATTTATATATATTAAGGTATGTTTCAAATGGAATAGGATGTTGTCCATTCAAAGCATAAAATATCCAATATGCAACAAGACTATGTTCAGAAGAAAAAGCAACCACCTCATTTAAAGTTTGTTTTATAGTTTCATCGGTATTACATTTTCCACAAGCACGACCATAAGTTTCAACAATACCACTAGCATGCACTCTATATGAATCATCTTCAGTAAATACAAATTTATTT
>JAQXRJ010000051.1 GCA_029218465.1 bacterium
GTATATCGTAAAGGAAGATCTGTTAGATGAGATAATGGAAGATAAAGAGGATAATGTGGTTGTAGTTCTCGATAATCGAACTGCAAGTGATCCTAATATGCAGATACAGGATTCATACCAGATTACTAAAACCAAGCAGCAAAAAGAAATTGCCCAGTTAATGCTTGATTATAATACAAACAATCCAGTGGAGCCGGCATGGAATCGTACATTAGATTCTCTTGTTAAAGAATGGAAAATTCATAACAACGTATATAATACTGGATTTTTTCAGAGTAATACTGCAGATTGTGACTTTAACAACGGAGATGAAGGGAAAGGTTATTGGGATTTCTTTGTGGAGAGGATTTTAAAATGAAAAATATAAATATAAGGTTACTTATTGGTTTTCTTGGTTTGGTAAGTATATCCACATTATTTAACAGCATTATTATTTATTGGATACCTATTATAATTCCGATTAGCTCATTTACTGCTGTAAGACTTGTGTTCTTGACTTTTATTGTAAAAAAATATTGGTTGCTTATATTTAGTTTTCTAATAGGTTTGTTGCTGTTTCTGACCGCTGTTTCTGTTTACAGACGACATATTCTGTTACCTACATTGTCGCTTATTTATCTGATATATGATTTTTTCATTTTATTTTCATTTTTTATTAATGGCTTAGGTGATGGTCACTGGAAAACATATATTATTCAAATGACAGTTTCGATTGCATTAATTGCGCTATTAGGTATTTATTGCTTTACTTGCTTGCGAAATTATTTGCATAATCATCATTAATATACAAACTACCAGCAAGCATCGCCTTTTGGGGACACAAGGCAGGTCGTTTGGATAGTCCCAAACCCTTAAAGGTCTAAAGACGTTCCTGACAAGTTCAGAGGTATCACATCGGCAATGCTTGCCGGAATATAGCACCTTTTTCGGCAAGTAACCCCTTAACAAACAATTCCGGAGGGGGCAACCCCTCCGGGAACTTTCAAATATTCAAGCCTTGTCATGCCGACTCGACAAGGTCAGCTCCTCCGGAATAACAACGTCGTATATGTAAACTCAAAGGGACTGCTGACAACGACAACGTACGGAAACGGAGTAACAAAGACAAATACGTACGATAAGCTCAACAGACTTTCAAGTGTTTCGGTAGGGGGCACGGAAAGATATACCTATGAGTACGACGGAAAGAACAGGACAAGTGAGGTAAATGACCTTGCAAACAGCCGAAAGACGAAGTATGAATACGATATACTCGACAGACTCGTTTCGGTCAGAGAAATCGATACGTCAAGCGGACAGACGGTAAGCACGGTCAAAACAAAATATGACTCACAAAAGAACAGAGTAAGCGGATATGATACCTCCGTCGCAGGGATAACAAACCAAACGGATTTCGTTTACGGAACGGGACACGGGAACGCCAACCTGATAACCGACGTAAAGGTAAACGGAGGAAAAGCCGTAACGTATACTTACGACAGCTTGAACAGGCTGCAAAGCAGGAAAATAAACGATAACAGCAACCTTGTAACAGAGTATACATATTTAAGCGGCACAGGCACAAACGGAACTACAACGCTTGTTGCAAGCGAAACGACCGATAACGTAACAACCTCATATACATACGACTCGCTCGGAAATATCACAAGTATATCGGAGAACGGCGTGTTGAAGGCGTCGTATCATTATGACGCTCTCGGCCAGCTTGTGAGAGAAGACAGTACTTATGAGAGTAAGACATTTCTGCTTACTTACGATAACGGCGGAAATTTGCTTGGCAAGCAGGAATGTGCTTATACGCCTGCAAACGAAGAGGTCAACCCGTCGCAGTACGGCTACTATTTTGAATACGAATACGGAAACGGCGAGTGGAAAGACCTTTTGACGGAGTATGACGGATACGAAATAACATACGACGAGATAGGCAATCCTCTGACGTACTATGACGGAATGTCAATGACATGGCAGAACGGAAGAGAGCTTGCAACATTAACGATAGGGAACAAAACATATTCGTTTAAGTACAATGAATCGGGAATAAGGACGCAAAAAGCAACAAGCAGCATGACGACTGATTATGTGCTTAACGGAACAAATATCGTATGCGAAAAGCGCTCCGACGGAAAAGTGCTCTACTATTATTATGACGAAAGCGGAAGACCCATCGCATGCAGATATCACCTGTCGGGAACAGATACTAACGGACAGTATTACTATTATTTAAAAAATACTCGCGGAGATATCGTAAAGATAGTTGACAGCACCGGCAGTGTTGTGGCAAAATATAACTATGATGCGTGGGGCTATTGCTTTGTAACCGGTCCGAACGGAGAAAGCCTTACAGCTTCACATATCGGCAGAGTCAATCCGTTCCGTTACAGAGGCTATTACTACGATTCAGAGACTTATTTCTATTATATCAACAGCCGTTATTACGACCCGTATATCGGTAGGTTTATTAACGCAGATGGTGCTTATGATACAAACCAAGGCGTTTTAGGATATAATATGTATGCCTACTGTCTGAATAATCCGGTAAATATGTGCGACCCTGATGGCAGATGCAGTAGATTTCTTGGTTTCCTATGGAAAATTGATTGCAAGCAGGCTTCTTGTCCTGAAAGCAAAAACTATGTTAAACCCAAAACTGTAGATCCGATAGGCTCATATAACAAGGGTCAAGGATATGTGTATATCGTAAAGGAAGATCTGTTAGATGAGATAATGGAAGATAAAGAGGATAATGTGGTTGTAGTTCTCGATAATCGAACTGCAAGTGATCCTAATATGCAGATACAGGATTC
>JAQXRJ010000052.1 GCA_029218465.1 bacterium
TAATGATTCGGTATTTTTTTATGAAAAAGAAGAAATTATTTCAAGATTGAGATTAATATTTAAATTAATTGGACATGATGATTTGTCTTCTATTGTATGCCAAATAATAAAAGCAGTTGAAGATAAAGATAATTATTTTATATATAGTGCACCTTTAATACAAAAGATATATAAAAAATTATACTTATTATTATCATAAATTGAATAAAAAAATAAAAAAAATATCATTATTAAATAGGCGGTTATTAACACTACTAATAGCTTAAATTTGACAAAATTAGACTTGTGTGTTAGAATACATAACTGTCACGCGAGATAAGAGGTGTATTTATGTTTTATGATGAAATAAAAGCAATAGAAGCTTGTTGTGATGAGCCATCCCTGATTTTTGAACTAATCAAAGAAGGACATTTTGAAGTAGTTGATAAGATATTATCAAAAAATAAAGAGTTTATTAATACAATTGATGAGTTTGGAAATAATGTGTTAATGAGATTACTAAAAAGGGGACAATATGATTTAGTGTTAAAATATATGAAATCTAAAGAGCTTGATATAAATCATCAAAATTATGAAGGTAATACTTTTGCACATTTGTTAGTTTCAATAAACTATGTTCATGTATTAGAAATAATAAAAACATTAGTTAAAAATAAAAGATTTATGCCTAATATAAAAAATAATAAAGGTGAAACTATTCTTGATAAGTCTATTAATGAAAATTATATTTATACAACTGTAAAAATACTTGAAGACAAAAGATTTAATAATATAGATATAGTTTCATTTAAGAATCTTTATGAAACATATATTGAAAGCAAAAATTATGGGAGCTATTCTAAACTTAATAATTTAGAAATTATAATTGAAAATCTTGATGAAAAATCACTTATGCCTAATATGAAAAGATTAATTGAACTAATTAAGGAAAATTATGAATATATCAAAGAAAGATTACTTAATAATAAGTCTACAGGTATAAATGATATAATAAATGATGTAATACAAGCTATTTAAAAAAGTACTTAATTTTAAGTGCTTTTTTCTTTTAACTGTTGTATAATCTTTAAAGAAAGAAGTGATTATATGAATTTACCAGATTTAACACAAGCAAGAAAAAGAACAAAAGAAAAAGTAGTAACTGAGTTATATAATACAAATATAAATGCTAGACATATTGGTATTGGGAAAACATATTATGTCAAAACTTATGGTTGTCAAATGAATGAACATGATACAGAGAATTTAAAGGCGATGTTAGAAGAAATTGGTTTTCAAGAAGTAATTGACGTTGAAAAAGCTGATTTAGTACTATTAAATACATGTAGTATTAGGGAAAATGCGCATAATAAAGCTTTTGGTATGCTTGGTAGATTGAAACATCTTAAAGAAACAAAGAAGGATTTAATAATAGGTGTATGTGGATGTATGGCCCAAGAAGAAAGTGTTGCAACTGAATTGTTAAATAAACATAAAGAAGTTAACTTCGTATTTGGGACACATAATCTTCATAGACTACCTGATTTAGTTTTTGAGGCATTAAGTAAAGATAAAAAAGTTATAGAGGTATTTAGTAAAGAAGGTACAATAGTAGAAAAAATTCCTGTTAAAAGAGAAAATTCCTATAAAGCTTATGTAAATATTATATATGGTTGTGACAAGTTTTGTACTTATTGTATAGTGCCTTTTACAAGAGGAAAGCAAAGAAGTAGAATGCCAAAAAATATTATAAATGAAGTAAAAGATCTTGTTCATGATGGATATCAAGAAGTAACTTTGCTTGGTCAGAATGTTAACGCTTATGGTAAAGATTTGGATATTAATTATGGAATGGAAGATTTACTTAGAGATGTGGCAAAAACAAATATTCCTAGAATTAGATTTGTAACATCACATCCATGGGATTTTACTGATAAAATGATAGATGTTATTAAAGAATACCCTAATATTATGCCTTATATACACTTGCCAGTACAATCTGGATCAAATAGAATACTAAAACTAATGGGAAGAAGATATACTAAAGAAGAATACATAACTTTATTTGATAAAATAAGAAATAAAATACCAGGATGTACTATATCAACTGATATAATAGTAGGCTTTCCAAATGAAACAGAGGAAGATTTTAAAGAAACTTTATCACTTGTTGATTATTGCAAATTTGATGGAGCATATTCTTTTATTTATTCACCAAGAGAAGGTACTGCAGCTGCAAAGTTAGAAGATAAAATTTCAATAGATGAAAAAGAAAAAAGACTTTATACTTTAAATGAACATTTGAATAAATATTTTCTAGAGAGTAATAAAAAGGTTCTTAATAAGATAGTACCTGTTTTAGTTGAAGGAAGAAATGAAAAAGGCAAACTTTTTGGATATACAGATACGTTTAAATTGATTAATTTTAATGGTGAAGATAATATAATTGGCACGATAGTTAATGTTAAGGTAACAGACTCTAAAACGTGGAGCCTTGATGGGGAAATAGATGGATAACATATTAAAAGAAGTAGATGAACTTGTAGAGTTAATAAAACAAACTCCAGATTATATATAATATCTTTCTTTGAAAGAAAGAATAGTAAAAGATGAAGACATAATGAATCTTATTAATGAAATAAAGTTGTTTCAAAAACAAATTGTAAGAAATGGAAATGATTCTAATTTAGAGGATAAAATAAATGATAATTTGACAAAATTAAACAATTATCCAATATATGTTCGATTTGATGAATTGCAAAAGGAACTTAATTCTTTGTTTCAGACTATAAAATTTTCTATTGAAGATTGTGTTAATGATATTACAAACTAAAATACACTAATAAACTATTATTAGTGTTTTTTTGAACTAAAAATAATATTTTTGCATAAATTAGAATGAGGAGGATATATATATGGCAAGTTATAGAGAAATAGTTACTAAGGCTGTTATTGGTAAAGGAAAAAAACATTTTACAACTAAATCTACCGTAACACCAGAAGTGATGCCATCTACCATTTTAGGATGCTGGGTAATAAATCATACTTTTAATGGATATAGACAAAATAATAATATAGTTATAGAAGGTAGTTATGATGTTAATATTTGGTATTCTTGTTTAGATGATACTAAAACTGAGGTTGTAAGACATAGTGATACTTATAAAGAAATAGTACAAGCGCCTAATATAAATGATTCAGTCATAACTGATAATGAAGAAATAATTATTAGAAGTTTAAATCAACCAAGTTGTGTTAAGACAGAAATAGAAAATGGAAAAATAAATTATGTTATCGAAAAAGATTTGGGTATTGAGATAGTTGGAGATACAAAATTTAGAATTGAAACAAGTGATGATGAGGATGCTTGGGAAGAAATTGAAGATGCAATTGATGAAGAAAAACTAGAAAACACTATAGATGAAGAAGTAAAAGAAGAATTTTTAGATTAGCTTTTACCTTTTGAATTTAAAATATGAGGTTGGTATTTTTATCAATCTTTTTGTTATCACATTTTTTATATTATACTTGATTTTTTTTCGGTTTTATGATATAATTTCCTTACTTTTTGAAAAGGGGGAAACAATATTATGAAAGATATAAGAATAAAAGTATTAGCTGTAATTTTATCGGTAACAGGGTTAGCTAGTTCTCTTACTGCATGTTCAAGTAATGATGGTGAAATAAAGGTCCCTGATGCTATAGATTATACTAAAGAAGAGAATTTGGATTATCTGATTAAAGATGCATATAAATATGTTGTAGCAGTTGAAAATTACAAAAATAATCCTAGTAAAGAAAATAGAATGCAAGTTATTTCTTCTGGTTATTCATTAACTTCTATTGCTGAAGACGTTATTGAAGATAAACTTGATGCTCGTTATGTAAGCATAATAGATGGTGGTAGAAATCCTATGGATACTATTGAAATAGATAATTCTTTTTATCACACGCCTGGTGATTTAATACCAGCAACTATGGATAAAAATATGTATAATATAGTAGAAGAGATTTGTGACATTTATAATTGGCATGGTGATGGTTCTAATGATACTGCTTGGACTACTGATTCTATGAGTAACTATATCAAAGAAGCAAATCAAGCTTATAATGCTATTGGTGCAATAGTAAATTCAAAAATTTACGAAAAAAATGGAAAACTTAGAATTGAATTAACCGAAGATGGTGAGGAATATACTAAAAGGATGAAATAAGTCATTTTTTGACTTATTTTGTCCTAAAAAAGTGTAATAAAATAATAATTTTTTGTTGCAAAATTAAAAGCCTTATGATATTATTATAATGCTTAATTCAAATGGCGATGTAGCTCAGCTGGCTAGAGCGATCGGTTCATACCCGATAGGTCGTGGGTTCGATTCCCTCCGTCGCTACCATTTTGTGTATTGCCCGGACTATTTTAGTTCGAGTTTTTATTTCGCAGTTTATTAGTAGTATATAGAATTACATTTGATTTGATGAATAACATCATACTTTAATATTAATTGACTGGAGGGATTTATATGGCAAAAAAATCAATAATGAATTTTAATATGGTAAAGCATAATTTATCAAGAGTACTGTTAGAAAAAAAGTATTCCTTATCAAAAGAGGAACTAGATTTTTTAAATACATATTATGATTCAAATATTAATAAAGTTGAAACACTAATATTAGAAGGTGAATATGTAGGAAAATCATATAATAATCTAATGATAATTAAAGGAATAATTAATGATGAAAAAACACCAAAACAATTACAAAAAGTTATTTAAAATCATTAGTAATTCTATCAACTTATAATTAATGCAAAATGGATTTAAGTAGTAGATTTAAATATACTGTAAAAAGTATATTTTTTTTAGTTTAATTATATATTTCTAATATTAATTACTTAGTATAATAAAATAGGAGGTGAAATAATGAATTATTTTATTTATCCTATGAAAAATATGAGAATTACGCAAAATTATAATGGTAGTACTTCCCACAAACTACATTGGTATAATTCTAAAAATTATAAAGATTATCCAATAGATGATGGAGGAGTTAATTCGTCTAGAGAAGGAATATATTGTCCATGTGATGAAATGAAAGTAACTGCTATAAAAGGTGTTGGAAATAGTAAAATAACTAATACTATATGGCTTGTATCAACATCTAAAGTACAAACTCCAACATTTAATGATTACGCATTTATGACTCTTACACATTCTAATGACTCAGACTTTAAAAATATTAAAGTAGGAACGGTCTTTAAAAGAGGAAATTTAATTGTAAACGAAGGAGAAAATGTCAATGTTCCAACACATATACATATGACTTTTGGTAGAGGAAGCTCTAATACTTGGGTAACTAATTCTAATGGTAAAACAGTAATGAAAGGAAATACATTAAAACCAGAACAAGTTTGTTACTTAGATACTAGTTTTACTAAAGTGATTAAAAATGGAGGAATATCTTGGCAGAAGAAACCTATAGTAATT
>JAQXRJ010000053.1 GCA_029218465.1 bacterium
TAGAAATGATAAAAGTTGTCTCGGATTAAATTGGTTAATTTTTTCATTAAACTTATCTAGGAAGAAATTCATAAATTCTTCATTATAAACTCTTTGTTGTTGAAAAACATCGTTTATATCATTTATACTAGCATTTTCATAACAACATCTATTGTGAAAATATAATCCATTAATAAATTCTCTATTTTCTACTTCAATTAAATCAGTATAAAATTGATTGTAAAAAGAATAATAATCTTCATGAGTAAATCCATGAAATAAATTCTCAGGATTTTGACTTATAACTTTTTTAAACAAATTAGAGTCAATTTTTCTTAATTCTTTTAAAACATTAAAAGAAAGAAAATATGATAAAGATCTAGGAACCATCATTGTATATAAAAATATATCTTTATCATGTTCTTTAATATATTTAATATTTTCTTTAAAAAATATTATTTGCTTATCTTCTGGTAATTTACTAATAATATAATAAATAGTAAGAGGAGTCATATCATTAATATTTTTATTACCAGTTTCAATATATTCATCACACTCTTTAAGTGCTTTTTCTTCATTTTCTTTACTAATATTTAATGAAAGTGGTATTGAATTCTTTTTAATTTGTTCTAATAAATCTTTCATTTGTTCATCAGTTAATTCTGGCATGATATTATCCCCCTTCCTTTTTTATTTTTTAAATCTATTAAAATCTATTTTTAATACTCTTTGAACTGGTTTAGATATACTTGTATCTAAATTTCTTAATCTTGCTATTGCTTGTTCTCTTGTAGATTCATAAATTCTATCACAATACTCAAATCCTTCAACAAAGTGTTCTGCAGTAATAAATTCACTATCATAAACTTTGGCAAATGCAAAAGCTTTATCAACAATAGAAATTGCTAAGTCTGGATTATTAACCATATCGTTATATACTCTATGACTTTTTTCAGTAGTACTTAATATAATATTTACTATCCCGCTTCTTATACTTTCATTTTCAAAAGATATTCCATTTTTTACATAATAATCCCCAATTACTTTATCAACTATTTGATATAAAATATCCTCAGTAGGTTCTTTAACAGTAATTTTTTCAAATCTTCTTTTTAAAGCATCATCACTAAAGAACTCTTGATATTCTTTTTCAGTTGTTGTTCCAATTACTTTTAAACTAGATCTATCAATATAGTGTTTTAACATAGATGCCATATCGTTATCTTTACCCTTAGTTGAACCAATACCATATATTGTATGAATCTCATCAATGAAAACTATTACATCTAATTTCTCACATAGTTTCATTAATTTAGTCATATTATCTTCAAACATTCCAACATATTGACAACCTGCAACTATATCACTAGGATTAACTTCTAAAATTATTTTTCCTTGTAAAAAGTTTGGTACTTGTCTTGTTTTAATTCTGTAAGCAAGTTCATCTACTATTGCAGTTTTACCCACACCTGATTCTCCAACTATTAATGGTCTTTTTTTATCTTGAGCTAAAGTAATCATAAGATTTTTTAATTCTTTTTCTCTTCCAATAGTTGGTGCAACTATATAATTTTTCTTATTTAATACTTTTCCATATTTTTCAAGTTCTGAAATATCTTTGTCAGATAGTGTTGGTGTTACTGTAGCAACAGGAACTTCTTGTTTTACTTGCACATTACTAACAACAGGTTTAATTTCTTTAGGTTGATTATCTTTTTGAATCTTAGGATATCTTTCTTCAAATTTTTTCTTAAAACTTTCTATTTGTTCTTGAGAATATTGTTTTTGAAAAATCATTGCTTCAAATAAATTTCTACCTTCTGAACAAACTTTAGTACAATCATAACCATTAGAACATAATAAGTCATAAATTCTTTCAATTTCACCCAAATAATCATCACTATATATTGCAGTATGCATAATTGTATCTTTATCACTGTCAACATGATTAATATTTAAGTTATATTTTAATGCTTCAGTAATAATATTTAAAATAAATTCCTCACTATATCCAGCATATAAAGCAGTTTGAATAAAATTATAATTATAATCTGCTTCTAAGTTTGGACTCAATCCTATTTGTAATAATGATTTAATAGCTAAAAAACATTTTGCCTCATCATACTTATCATCTACTAAAATATGTAATATTGATTGATTATCATCATCGGTATAATCCAAACTACCAAATGCACTCTTAATTTTTTTTACATTAGAGTTCACATCTTCTGTCATTTTTGATAATAAAACTCTTATATTATTTTTATTTAACATACAGAATTCCCCCTCAAATTGTATTATATAATAACATAAAAGCAGTTAAAAATCAATTTTTATGCTTGTGGTTGTGTACTTAGTGCTACAAGTTATTTTTATTTCATCGTACATTGTTATCAAAAAAGCAAAAAAAGACCAAGATTTGCAACTTAATGTTTAATCTTAGTCTTTTCAATTATTATATTTCTAATTTTTTTAATTAAATATCATTTAAAATATTCATTAAATACCTTACAAAACCAGTATTTATTATAAATATGTCATTTTTATTTAATTATTTTTGCCCCTCAGACTTGATTGCAGCTTGTACCACTGCCTTTATTGGGGATAGATGAATAATTTATCATTCTATTAATAATCATTTTAAAGATTATGATAATTTTAATCGTTAATATATAAAAAATAGGGCTCTATCCGAAAATAGACCCCTTACAAAAATGATTTAACATTTTTTCCTTGCATAGATAATATATCATAAATATTTTTCTATGTCAAACTATTGGTCCAAATTTTCTTTATAATTATGATTAATTTATGATAATGTCTTAAGTGTTAATCCAGGAAAATGTCTCACTATGATATAATATGCCACTGAGGTGACATAATGAGAAAGGTTGAATTAAGAATGAATGAACAAGAAAAATACGAAGCTATCAAAGAACTAGTTGACCATAACGGCAACAAAAATCGAGCTAGTAAAAAGCTCGGTATATCAAGAAGACAAGTTGATCGTCTAATAATCAAATATATAGAGAAAGGCAAATCCGGATTTGTTCATGGTAATCGCACAAAGAAACCAGCAAATACATTGGATAAGTCAATCTCTGAAAATATTATACTACTTTATAAGAATAAATACTATGATTTTAATTTTAATCATTTTAAAGAGTTCTTAAAAAAGAAGGAAAATATTGATGTATCCTATAAATTTATTTATAAAACATTAACTAAAGAAGGTATATTATCTCCTAGAGCTAGAAGAAAAACTAAAAGAGCTTATGCTAAAAATAAATTATTATCAGAAAAGAAAATTAATAATGCAATGTCTGATGAACAAATTAATTCAATAATTAGTCATGAAATATCTTTAGAAGATTCACATCCTAGAGGTGAAAAACCTAAATACTTTGGAGAAGTAATTGAACAAGATGGTTCTATTCATATGTGGTTTGGTGGTGTTAAAACTTGCTTACATCTAGCTATAGATAAAGCTACTTCTACTATTGTTGGAGCTTGGTTTGACAAACATGAAACTCTAAATGGTTATTATCATGTATTTCACCAAATATTAATTAATTATGGTATTCCTTATAAATTCTTAACTGATAATAGAACTGTGTTTAATTATATGTCTTTAAATCCAGATAAAAGAACTAGTGATAAAGATGTATTAACTCAATATGGCTATGCTTGTAAACAATTAGGAATAGAACTAGAAACAACATCTGTATCTCAGGCTAAAGGATTAATTGAAAGAACTAATGGTACTTTTCAAGGCAGATTAGTTCAAGAACTAAGGTTAAATAATATTACTACTATTGAAGAAGCTAATAAATATTTAATAGATGTTTTTGTTCCCTACTTTAATCAAAGATTTGCTTTAGATTATAAAAAATTTGAATCTGTTTTTGAATCTTCTCCTTCTTTAGAAAAAATAAATTATACTCTAGCTATC
>JAQXRJ010000054.1 GCA_029218465.1 bacterium
CCAACTACTAAAACACCAATCACTAAACTTTTTTTCATTTTTCTTCCTTTGTTTAAAGTTCAACTATTTTAATAAATTTTTGGTAAATAATTATTTATAAATCTAAAATTTTTTAAATTTTTGATATTTTTACTCTTCTAAAAATTCTTTGATAAAATCAAGATAAAAATATCTAAAATATTTTTGAGCCATATCTTGAGATAAATCTTTTACCAATTCTGGTTCATTTTCATAAATATACTCTAAAGCGTTGTTAATCTCGTTTATATCTGTATATTCTGCTAAAATTTCGTTTTTTTCGTCTCTTTCATTACCTACAAATAATGTTAAATAAGCATTCACAAAATCGTGTTTTGAAAATTGCTTAAAATCAGAATCATAACAATAAAAATGATATCTATCATCATATACAATGTCTTCTATATCATTTTTATCGTTAAAATAGATAATCTTGCTTAATGCTTCGATTTTTTCAGCACCTAACTCTTGCTCTACATAAGCTTCTAACTCTTTAAAGCGATTTTTCAATTTTTCGACTAACTCGGTGTTTCTCATTGTGTTTAAATTCATTTTAACTCCTTGTTTTTTGCATAAACTTAAAGAGCCAAAGGCTCTTGATTATTTGCTATTGTTTGCTATTGATATTTAAAACAATTCTATCTGATATTATATTTTCTAAAGCAACCTTTGCGATAATTTTTCGCAACTCATACGCTTTTTTAAAATCTATTTCAGATTTTACAATATCACTTTCAATTAGCTTTTTAATTTCGCTATTTAAAAATTTTAAACAATGCTCGGCGTATTCTTTTGTAATAATCTCTAATTGCTTTTTATTCATTTTTTATCCTTAACCATTTTTTATTTAATTTTTTTGATAACTGATTTCAAAAAAGCATTTTTAAAATCGTTAATAGCCTTTTGATTTGCTCCGCATGCTCTTAAAACCATTAGGGCTTCATTTAAAGCCCTAGCAAATGTTGAAGCACTCATTATTAAGCACACTCAATTAAAAGTCCATCAGAACTTTCAATATAATGACAACTGAACCCCAAATCACGTGCAAACGCATCATAATCAATATAAGCTTTTAAATTATCTGGAATTTCCTTTTCATAACACTCTTTAAAAATTTCTACCGAATAATCATAAAAAGTATAATCCGAATAAAAAATATAATTATCGCCAATTTTTTCTAATTCATCTAAATCCATGCTTCTAATATTTTCACTATCTGAAAGAATTTTTAATATATTAATATCAATATTTTTTAAAATCTCATAACGCTCCCACGCTGATGCCAAATCAGCATCATAAGGATAAAGCCCATTATCATCATCAATTATAAAAAGTTCTTCATCAATACCATCAATATCAAAACCATGTCTATTTTTTAAATGCTCTTCAATTTCGCTAAGCTCTTCAAAATCATTAAAATCAACCCATACGCCCAAAGTAGCTTCAGTTTCATTACAAGCATTATAACTACCCCAACTAGCTATACATACAGCACCTATATCTAACATTTTTAAACTCCTTTATCTTTCTTTATTTACATTATAATTATAACAAAATTAAGCTTAAAAACATATTAAATTATAAATAATTATAAAATAAACTAATTAAATAAAATTCAAAAAAATACTAACTTCTACCCCTTTATTTTACTCATATATTACTTCATTATACGGGGCGTTGCGGGGTGTCCCCGCTTATTTGCCTATGAGACTTTGGCTCATAGGCTTTACAATAGAGACAACTTGTTGGCTCGTATTGCCCTAAGGTAACTTTTTGCGGTAAATTAAAAACCTAAATAGCTATAAAATATTGATAAAAACGATATTTAAAGCATATTAAAAAAATAAAACTAAACTTAAAATTAAAAAATATGAATAAAAAAGGGCAAAGCTTAAATCAAAAAAATAAAAAATATCAGGATAAAATAATTTTAATAAAAATAATACTTAATAACATATTAATAATTAAATAAAATATTATTAAAAATATTTAAATAAATAAATATAAATATATATTAATTACTATAAAAAATATAAACAAAATAATAAATAAAAATTTAAAGTAGATACTATGATAAACATTAGATGAAATTACAAAATAATAAAATTTTAAAATAAGATTAAAATATTAAAAGGGGTGGGGCAAAAACCCCTAGGTATAAAGATTTAGATATTAGTGCCAAGGGAGTTGTAAATAAAAAGAAAAGGAGCTGCTAAAATAAAAAGCTCTAAAAATCCCTTAGCTGTCAATCATTATATAAAATATTTGTAAACAAAATTTAAATTATATACCGTGAAAAATCTCTTTTTTTCGTTCCAAATCATCTATTTTTTTGTTTATTGTCATATAATTTTTCTCTAACCGCTCCAAAGCACTTGATATCTGTTTGTCATATAGCGCCTTACTCTTTATCTCTTTATAGAGCTTAACATCATTATTTTTCATATATTCTATCTGTTGTTG
>JAQXRJ010000055.1 GCA_029218465.1 bacterium
ATTCTTACTATCTAAATAATTATATATAAAAATAACTATAAATATTAAAATTGCTATATATGCTATACCTTTCAATTTATCTTTCATAACATCACTCTACTTAAGTATAAAATAAATTACTTATATAAAATGTCAAAAAAAAGTACAATCAAAAACTCTTTTTATTATGTAATGTTTTTATGCACAATAAAAAGCAACAACATTTTTTGTGTTACTTTTATTTTACATATTTATTATAAATATAAATCTTTTATACAGTTAATAATTCCTGCTCTTTTTCCTTTAACTTTTCATCAATTTTTTTATTGAATTCATTAACTAAATTTTGAACTTCGTTTTCTTCGTGTTTTAAAACATCTTCAGGTAGCTCTAATAATTTTAAATCTTCTATGGCATCTCTTCTAATATTTCTTATTGATACCTTACCATCTTCAGCTAGAGATTTAACTTGTTTTGTAAGTTCAATTCTTCTTTCTTCTGTTAGTGCAGGAATAACTATTCTAATTGTTTCACCATCGTTATTTGGAGTATATCCTAAGTTAGATTCAAATATAGCTTTTTCTATAGCGCTTAGGCAACTTCTATCAAATGGTTTTATTTGTAACTGTCTTGCTTCAGGCACAGAAATAGTTGCTAAACTTTTAAGTGGTGTATCAACTCCATAATATGAAACTACCACTCCATCTAAACTACTTGGATTAGCACGACCAGCCCTTACACTAGCAAACTTTCTATCAACTGATTCTAACGCTTTATTCATCTTTTCTTTTGTTTCATTTAAAATTTCATTTTCCATAATTCTCTCCTCAACAATATTTTACTTTTAAAAATTATTTTTGTAAACTATTTCTTCTGTAATGAAACATATATTGAATTGCTATTCCAGAATATTCTCCATATAACTCTCTTGCAAACTTTCTAATTGTATTTTCATCATTAATATTATATTTTTCTTTCATAATTTTCTTTACCCATGTATCAACAGGAAATACATCAAATTTTTGATATGCAAAAAGTAAAATACAACTAGCTACTTTCGGTCCAATGCCAGATTGTTTTTGCAATAGTTCAAAGGATTCTTTTCCATTCAGATTATTTATACTATCTAAATAATTTGAATTATTATTTACATAATTTACAAAGCTTTCTATATATTTATCCCTAAAGCCAACACTATGTTTTCTGAAATCCTCTTTTGTTGCTTTTTTCAATTCATCTGGAGTTGGAAATAAATAGTAAATCTTTTCTTTAAAAATAATTTTTTTACCAAATTCACAAGAAATACTATTTACTGATTTTTTTATTGAAGAAACACTATTATTAGCGGAAATAATATAGGAAATTGCGGTTTCAAAAGGATAAGAATTAATCATTTTTAATCCTTTACATGCAATAATTATTTCGCTTAATTGTTTATCCCTTTCTAATAGATTTTTATTAATTATTGAATAATCTCTATTTAAATCAAAATACTTTGTTACAACATTTTCAAGATCTTCATAATTATCCGATTCAACCATTAATTTATCATTATTTAGTCTAACATTTATAACTCTATCAATTAAAATTATAGTATATGATCCATCTATTTCTTTATCATATCTAAATATTTGGCCACAAGTAACTGTTTCATCTAAGTTAAAATCATATTTAAGTTTTATTTGTATCATAATTATTTATTGTTTTCTTCAAAAACTTTTAAAGCTAATTCATGTTCTTCTTGAGAGTCTATTTTTACTAAAATATTTTTATTATCTTTATTAACAACTTTTCTAATTATTATATCTTTTGGATTATCTTCATTACACATATAAACATATTTTACATCTTTATTAATTATTTCTTTCATAATTAAATATTCTTTATTATCAATTGTTATAGCATATATATCGTCCATAATTACCTCACTATTTACTCTTTGATTCATTAATTTGAGAAAATATTAATTCATTCATCTTATCTTGATATTCGTCTTCATTTGCAAAACCTTTTTTTGATAAATAATCTTCAAAATTATCATAAATAGGATTTCCTTGTCCATCTTTTATTTCTGATAATATTGCATTCCTATTACCGTTTACATTAAAATTAATTTGTGAACACACTCCATAGAATGCAGTATCAAAATCTTCTTGATCTTGAATATATTTAGCTATTGAGTCAGTATCATATCCATATCCTTGTAAATCTTGTGTTCTAAAAGTATTATCTGAAAGCACAGTTCCATATGTTTCTCTTAGATATTCTTTTAATTCTACATTTTTTCCTAAATGTCGTGCAGTGTTAAACATTATTGATGCCATTAATACAGCAGTAGCTAATGCTACTATTTTTTTTGCTGTTTTCTTATTTGATTTATGTTTAGCTTTATCATAATCTATTTCTTCATCATTTGATTCAGCACCTTGTCCATATACTTGTGTATAATAGTCTGATGCGTCAACCTTACCATTTAGTTCATCGAAATAATCCCCTACAATTGGATCTTTTTTTGTACTTTCTTCGCGATTTTTTTCATTCATTTTTTCATCCTCCCTAATTTTATTATATCAATTTGAATAATTTATTACAACTTTTTATATAAAAATATCTTATATTATTAAATAAAAAAAGAAAAGCCCCATATTATAAGAGCTCTAATATCATATATGGTGGACCGTTAGGGATTCGAACCCTAGAC
>JAQXRJ010000056.1 GCA_029218465.1 bacterium
TGGGAAGAAGTAAAAAATAGTAATGGCGAATTGTTATATAAATATAAAGTAAGTAGAAAGTTAGATGAAAAGAATAAAGTAGTAGATTATGATGATTTTACATACAAATGTAAAATTAATCCTGATGATAAGGATGAAATAGCATTTACTGTAAAAGAAAAAAGAATTGTAACTTACAATCCTTTATTAGCTAAAAAACGTAGACACGAAATACAAAAAGAATGTTGATTAGCAAAAAAAATGATAAAGATATTGGCAAATTAATTGATAAAAAATAAAGAACAGAGTCTATATAGACACCTGTTCGATAGCTTTTTGAATAATATTAATTGTTATAATAGAAGAATTTAATTTGTCAGCTATAAGTATTGCATAATCCATAATTCTGTCAATAATTCTAGGAGTACCATTTGAATAATTGGCAATTGCTTGTATTACACCTGAATCAAATATATTATTTGCACCTCCAGCTTTTTCAATCTTTCCATATATGTAAGATTGAACTTCATCTTTAGATAAATTTTCAAAGTTGAATGATGTAATAATTCGCTGTCTTAGAGGTTCGTGAATCGCTGAAGATAAATTAGAAATGAGAACTGGAAGTCCTGATAAGATGAGTATGTAGTTATCAATAGAATCCATTTCAAAATTAAATATCATTTTCAAATCATTAAGTATTTTATTGGATAAATAATTTGCTTCGTCAATTACAATGACTGGAGTTATTTTTTTATTATTGTATTCTTTTATGATCTCTTGTAGCTGATTGTAGTTGTCATGCTTTCTGTGTTTTGGCTCATATCCAAATTGTATTATGGCTTGCTTGTAAAATTCTATATCTGTTAAAGTAGTCATTGATAAGTACACAACTTTATAAAGAGATTTGTTTAAATTGTTTATATAATTTCTTAGATTTGTAGTTTTACCAAGGCCAGGATTGCCAGTAATAATGCCAATTCCTTTTACCTTAAACAAATAATCCAGCTTGTATTTAACTTCTTCTGCATCTTTTGATTCAAAGAAAAAGTAAGATGAATTATTTTTAATAAATGGATTGTATTCCAATCCAAACCTTGCATAGTATCTATCGTTTAAATTCATAGTGTATCCTCCGTTAATCTAGTTCTTCTAGTAATTGAATTATCTACTTTGTTATTAAGTCTAATTTCGTACGCATTCTCATTTTCATCAACTATTAATACTGTTTTAAAATCAAAAGAATATTTTATTTTAACTCTTTTCCTTGCAAACTTTGGAGGAACTTGATATTCTCTAGTATCAATTAAAACAATACTATCAAACGATACTTTTCTTTCAATTTCAAATAAGAAGTCCTTATCTAATTTATCTTTATCAATATATTTAATTAAACTAGCGTCAATGTCTCTTCTTTCAATTGGTGTTTTACCATTTAAAGAAGTATGGATTGTATTATTGTATAAGGAAACATAATTATTTAAAGAAATTTGATAATCGTCTATACTTTTAAAATCATGATAATTTATAGAGGCAAGCCAATGTTCTTTCAAAGTTCTAAAAAATCTTTCTATTTTAGCTTTACTTTGTGGGGTTTTTACAGGATCATAATGTAAGGAAACACCTAGTTTAGCTGCAATTATTGCCATTTGTCTAGAACGATAATTCTTACCATTATCCATGTTAAGGACTTTTGGCTTTCCATTTAAAGAAATTGCACTTTTTAAAGTGGACATTAAATTTACTGTATTATCACTATCAAATATCTTACATCCAGTAATTAATCTTGAGGCATCATCAATAAATGCAATAATCCATAATCTTTGCTTTCCATCTTTACTATATAGATATGGCCCGGCTGATGAATCAGCACACCAAACATCATTTGCATGTGCTAGTTCGTATCTTAACATTTGTTTATTTGGTATGTTTTTATTATCTTTTTCTTTTATGTTTTTGTATATTCTATTTATTGTGTCGTATGAGCATTTGATTTTTGAACTTATTTGTAAGTAGATATCTTTAGCCTTCATTCTAGGATATTGTTTAATAATTTCTTCGACTTCATGAAATACTTCTATACTTATTTTTCTAGGAACACCATAGTCAATTCTTCTTTTAATTATTAGACCTTCAAATCCTTCTTTCTTATAAGTGTAATACCATCTTTGTATTGTAGATGCTGATACTTTTATTGTTTCTCCACTTGGTGAAACATAACTTTTTTCTGCTGCTAATCTAAAAAAATCATGATCACTACTATATGCCTCTGGTGTTGTTATTAAAGGCCCTATAATGCTATATTTTAGTAGCGCATAATCTTTTTCATCTATATTTTTCATCGTTTTTTCCTCCTGACTTTATCTTAAAGAGGAATGTCTTTATTTGAAATGTAAGTTGTGGGGTTTCATCCTAGGATGAAGAATTAATTACTATTATTCCTCGATGAATTTGCAAATATGAATTCATTCTTGCTTCTATATATTTAGTTGTAATACTTAAAATTGTCTCTTTTATTGATATCCCAAACATAGCTATCCTTTTTATAAATATCATGTATCTTTTCTTTAAATTCTTTATCAAATCTGGATCATATATTGTTCCTTTAAAGTTTGATTTATATATTATATTTGAGTCTATTGATGATAGTTGGTAATATGGAACAAAATCCAAAAAGAACACCGCATGTGTTCTACCACAATCTTCACACTTTATTCTCAATACTCTTATTCTTATTGGATTATTGTTTACAATAATCGTTCTTTCATAGTAACCTTTGATTCTATAATTTCCTATTGATTTACATTTGGGACATATTAAATGATTATAATCAACTTTCATAACTTGTCTTCTATATATTAGATTTATTTCAAGTTCTATCTCTATTGAACTTTTTGTTGTATCTTTTTCAAACATTTTGTTGAATATAAAACATTTTTGAATTATCATATAATTGCCTTTCGGGTAAGAGATATAACAAACTTTGGTAGGGGAGTTATTCTCTTTTTTTCTTTATTATACAAAAAAAATGCCTCTACGGACATTTGCAAAATAACTAATGTTAAAATTTGCACTTTATTTGATTCTTCATCAATTAATTTGCAAATTCTTTTTTTATTTTATATACGATTCAACAATTAGAGGAAAAAAGATCTGTTTCATATAATCTTGTTCTAGAAGCGTGCCGTGAACAATTAGAAAAAGACCCTAAAAATGTTAGTGGTTTCTTTGCTGTGTTAAACAAACAAATCACAAATCATCCAGAATTGACTTCAAATGAAATTAATAAAGTTTTCAAATCTCTTCACAATGGTTTTCCATCAAATCTTGTTTCTCTATATACATCTAGTTACAACAGCATAATTCGAAGATTTATTGATGCAGAACAAAAAAAGCAAAAAACAAATTGCTAAAGAAGAGAAAGAACGTGCAACTGCCCTTTTAGAACAAATTAAGAAAGAAGAAGCTCAAAAAGAAACTGAAGCTAAAGAAGCTGAAGAAAAAATCGAAAAAGAATTAGAGGAAAAAAGATCTGTTTCATATAATCTTGTT
>JAQXRJ010000057.1 GCA_029218465.1 bacterium
AGTGTATGATATTAAGAAAAATAAAGATAGTTATGTAATATTAAAAAAAGATTTAACTAATATTCTTAAATTAAAAGAAGAAATGGTAAAGCAACAAAAAGAATTATTAAAGCAACAAGAAAGTATGAAATTAGAAGAAAAAACAAAAAGAGAATTATATGAAATAAAAATAAGAAAAGATACTATTAATAGGGTGGAAAAGAAATTAGAAGAAAAAAGATTAGAAGCAAAAAATATTTTAATGAAAGATGATATTAAGAGAGAAGATTTAGAAAAAGTAAAAAGGATTATTATATATAGCAAAAAGAAAAGTATGCTTATAATTTCAGAAATGAATAATGAAATATATAATGAAGAAAGTATAAAAGTATTATTGAATGAATTAATATTGAGTATGCCAAGTTTAAATATAGAGGGTTTAGTAGTTGTAAAAAATAAAATGAATATTAAAGGAAGAATTATGTCATACTTATATGATATTGTTTATGAACTTATTGAAAATTCTAAAAATAATGCTGTCGTGCTCTATGTATTTAGTAATAATAATATGGTTAACTTAAAAGCAGTCATCGGTACTAATAAAAAGATAAAATATAAACTAAAATTAGATTCAAATATTAAAGTAAAAGAAAAAATTTATGATACTGATACAGAACTTATATTTACTATTAAGGATAGTGATAAATTATGAGATTATTATTAATATTAACGATTGTAGCAACTATATTACAAGCATTTAGAATATCTATATATTTTTTAAGAAAGGATGTTTCATCTATTAAGAAAATAATAGAAACAGTAGTTTTAATTTCAATGGTAATATTAAGCTATTTTAACTTAACAGAAAATATTTTAAAATTAACATTTTGTATTTCTACTATATTATCTCTCTATATATTTCTATCATTTATATATGAAAAGTTATTTAAAAATGAATATGTATCAATTTTATCAGTAAAAAATGGAATTGATTTGTCTGATACAGGAATTATGTTTTTGGATAGCAATGATAACATAATACTAATGAATAATTTAATGAGTAATATTTTAAAAGACTTAAATATAAAAGAAAATTATATAGATAAATTAATAAATATATGTAATGGGAATATTGATGATGATTATTTATTAAAATGCAATAATAGAGTATTTTTATTAAAAATATTTGATAATAAAGAAGTATCTTTGATTGATATAACTGAATTATATAAGTTACAAGAACAAGAAAAATTACAAAATAAAAAGATAAAAGAAAATAATGAAAAATTATTAGACGCTATAAACAATATAGAAAAAATAGAGAAAAATAAAAATTTATTAAAAATTAAAAATGAATATCACGATATAATAGGACAACGTCTTGCTTTGCTTACAAAATATTTAGAACAAGATACTAAAGATACTAAAAGTATAATATTCCTATTAGATAGTATTTATGAAGATTTTGATTCAAAATTGTCTTCCGATGAAAAGTTAAAAAATTTAGTTAAGTTATATCAAGTAATTGGCATAAACATAATTGTAAAAGGTAAACTTCCGATTGATGAAAAAATTGCTAATATATTTTTTGAAATAATAAGAGAAGCAGTTACCAATGCTATTATTCATGCAGATAGTAAAAATATTAAAGTAGTCATAACACAATATTTAGATAAAACTGAAATGATTATAACTAATGATGGCAAAAAACCAAGTCCTACTATTTACGAGAATGATGGTATAAAAGGGATGAGAAGAAAATTAACTTTAATAAATGGTAGTTTAAATATTTCAACTGAGAATTATTTTGTTTTAAAAATTATTGTATAAAAAAGAAAGTCATTAAAATTGAAATGATTTTCTTATTTTTTTATATTTGGGACAATATAACCATTGCTTACACAAAACATAGTAAGTTTAGAAATACTATCAAAACCCATTTTGTTAAGTATATTGGTAATATAGTTTTTTAATGTGCCAGATGTTATATTTAATTCTTTAGCAATAGCCTCTCTATCTATTGCTTCACATAATAATTTTAATATTTTAATTTCTTTATTTGAAAGATTTTTTAGTTTCTCGTTTTCTTCGTTGTAAATATAATTATCAGGAAATAAAGTATACCCGCTTAAAATTTGATTAATACTTGTTAGAAGAGACTCACTATCAATATCTTTATAAATTAATCCATCTAAATTATATTTTTTTGCATTATCTAAGAATGTTATCTCTGGTATTCCCGTAATAGCTAAAATTTTGACTTTTTTTCCATATTTTTCTTTTACTTCTTTACCATAATCTATCCCATTAGCACCATCTTTAGTAACAACATCAGTCAGAATTAAATCTGGAGTATATTTTTTATATAAATTCATCATATCTTTAGCACTAGTACAAGTACAAACTACATCGTAATCGTTAGATAATACCTTTTGCATCATATTATTAAGCAGAGCTTGATCTTCAATGATCATAATTTTTTTCTTTATAGACATATAATCACTCCAAAATACAAATGTATTATATCATATTTCTTAAATTTACGCTTATTTTTTAATTACCAAGAAAATTTATTATGACTTTTTGCATTTTTTTTCAAATAAAAATGTGACTTTTTTCATCTATTATAAACTACGAAAATAATTTATAATGTTAATAGGAGGAGATGTTATGTCTAAAAAAGACGAAAACAAAGAAGTTAATACTTCAAAAGAAAAGAATAAGAAAAAGATTATTCTAGTAGTAGTTGGTGTTATACTACTTGCAATTATTTTATTCTTACTTTGGTTTTTTAACCGTAAATTTGATGTTACTTTTGATTTGAACAATGGCTCTAAAAATGAAATAGTACAAGTTAAGTATAATAAAGTATTAAATGAAAAAGACATCAAAACAAAAGAAGATTTAGGAGATTTGTTTATTGATTGGTATGAAGTTGTTGATATAAAAGACAATAAAGATGTACTAGCCGATGAAAGTTTTGATTTTAAAACAAAAATAAAAAAAGACACCAAATTAAAAGCAGTTTATAAGGGAGCAGTAGAAACTATTACAATTACTTTTGACTCAAGAGGTGGATCAAAAGTAGATAGTATAACTATTAATAAAGGAACAGAGCTTAATTTGCCAAGTAATCCTACTTATAAAGGGTATAAGTTTGTTGCCTGGGAAACAGCTAACGGAACACCAGTATATGATAAAGCATTATTAAGTGAAAGTATAACACTTTATGCTAAATGGGAAAAGATAGAGGAGAAGAAGGAAGAAACACCTAAAAAAGAGGAACCAAAACAAGAAGTAAAAGAGGAAAAGATTAGCTTATCAATTAATAAAAAAGCTATACATCGAAGAGGAACAATAAAGGAAGCTAAAGTAACGGCAAATGTTCAGAATTCAAGTAATAGTAAAGTTGCTTATTCTTTAAGCAGTACAGCATGTGCTAAAATTAATAGTTCAACAGGTGTGATAACTGCAAAAGCTGAATCAGAAATAGTAGGTTCAGATATCCAAATTTGTGAAGCAGGGGAAACTGTTACAGTAACTGGTAAACTTCCAAGTGGTAAAAGTGCTAGTGTTAAACTTAACATTGAAAAAGACTTATATGCCCATTTTACAGGTTCTGAAAATAATAATAGTTTTGTTGGATTAGCAACTTCAAAAACATTTTATCATGCTGGCGAAAAAGAATTTAGTATTACTGCTAATCAAAGTGTTACATGGAATGCAAGTTGTGAGGATGATGTTACTTATTATGGTGCAGCTTGTAAATATATAGGAAAAACTAGTTCAACGGCAAAAATATTTAAAGGAACTTTATCGGCTACTTATACCAAATCTGATGGTTCAACTTCAAATAGTTATTCCAATAGTAAAGTTACTTTAAGTACTCCAGCAGGGCAATCATTAACTTTAATCCTTAGACAACGAGTTAATTAATTAAAAAAATAATTTAAATTATGCATATTAATATATAAGATATGCAAAAGGTCATATTCTTAATTATTATAAATAAATTCATATTCAAAAAAGATTCAATTATTTAATTTTTGAATCTTTTGTTTTTTATATAGCCAATCAATAGATATCTTGTAATATTTTTCAAATTATATTAGTGGATAATAAAGTTTATCTCATTTCATTTTTTTAATATTTGGGGTTGAATAACAAACTATTCCAGTATATACAATTGTTAATAATAAAACACTCAGTAACTTTGAATTAAATTAATTTTTTGAGTATAACAATAATAATGTAATAAAATATTGCAATGTTTTTAAGGATGAAGAATATGGAATTAAAAAAAGCTCAAAAATATTAATGATATTTTTTGCATTTTGTTACAGTTGGAAGAAATATATTATAGAGATAAAAAACTTGTAATAAAATTTCTAAATAATCATTTTTATTTGTAAATTTTACACTATAAATAATAAGCTATATTTTACTTTTTTTAAATTATATGATATTCTATAGAAGAATAGTAGTGTTTAGAAAATAGCGTTGTTATAATTTATGAATTCAGTTTTTTCTAAGATATTTATCTATTCACAGAATCTTTATTAAATTTTAGAATTATGAATATGCAATATGAAGCATATTGAAAGGGAGGTATTTATGGGATTTATTAAAGCATTTACTGGCGCATTCAATGCCACATTAGCTGACCAATGGAAAGATTTCTATGGTCCAAAACAAGGTGTTTCTGCTACTGCAGCAATTTTTCAAGCAGTACCACAAAGTACTAATGCAGGTGTTGGAGAAAACACTAAAGGTTCAAACAATATAATTAGTAATGGCAGTAAAATTATTGTTCCAGAAGGGACTGCACTTGTTACTATGCAGGATGGACAAATTACTGGATTTATCGCTGAGGCGGGTGGATTTATTTATCAATCAGATGATCCTAACTCACAATCACTTTTTGCAGGCGATGGTATTTTATCATCAACTATTAAACAAACTTGGGAAAGAGTTAAATTTGGAGGACAGCCTGGTAGTCAACAATTAGCTTTTTATGTAAATATGAAAGAAATTCCAAATAACAAATTTGGAACTCAATCTCCAATTGTATTCTATGATAATTTCTTACAAACTCAAGCAACAGTTTCTGCTAGAGGAACATATACATTACAAATTGTTGATCCATTATTATTTATCAAAAATTTTGTCCCAATGCAATATTTACAACCTGAAGCTCAAGACTTTGATTTTTCTGATATGGATAATGCTGCTGGACAACAATTATTTACAGAAGTTGTTTCTGGTTTAGGACAAACATTATCTGTATATTCAAACAGTGATCCTCAAGGTGGAACTTTAATGAAAATTCAAAGTGATCCAATCGGATTAGCTAAGAGTATGCAACAAGTCGTTGAAGAAAATTATCAATGGACAAGTTCTCGCGGTTTAAAAATCGTGAGAGTGGCTATGGTACCACCGGAATATGATGAAGAAACTACTAAACTATATAGAGAAATTCAAGAAGATGACAGAGAAGTTAGAAAATCTGCTAGAATGGGTGCTGCTTATGCTAATAATATGGCAGGAATGATGGCTTATGATAGTGGACAAGCTTTAAAAAATGCTGCTAGCAATGAAAATGGCGCAATGATGGGATTTATGGGTATGAATATAGCAAGCATGCAAGCAAATAATATTATGGGTGCTGCTAATGCTGCGGTGCAACAACCAACTACTCCAACTGAACCAGTAGCTACTCCTCAGTCAGTTGCAGAAGATCCTTATGCAAAATTAACTGAAATGAAAAAATTGTTAGATGCTGGAGTAATTACACAAGAAGATTTTGATGCTGCAAAAGCCAAGTTATTAGGTATTTAATTTATGCAAGGTAACGATTTAAAAAATCTAAAGCCTAAATCAGAACAAAATAATACAGTACAATCTGAAGTGGTTGCCACTTCAGGTGCTACTATTGTTCAAACCGATATTGGTTCAAAAGATGGGCAAAATAAATGTCCAAAGTGTGGAGCAACAGATATATCATTAAATGTTAATAATGGGCATTTAAGATGTAATTTTTGTAGACACGAATTTGAACCTCAAAAGGTTGAAGGATTAGAAACAGATATTAGTCAACTTCAAGGTCAAGTTATTGGTTCTGGAGCACAAGACATTATTGCTGATACAAATGATGTTTTGACATTCAAATGCAGTAGTTGTGGAGCGGAAGTCGTTATTGATACAGCTTCTGCTTCTCAAGCAAGATGTCACTGGTGTAGAAATACATTATCAGTAAATCAACAAATTCCCAATGGAAGTATTCCAGATGTTGTATTGCCTTTTAACATAAATAAGGATACAGCAAGATTAGAAATAGAAAAGTTTGTAGGAAGAAGAAAATTTTTTGCTCATCCTAAATTTAAAGAAGAATTCACTACTAATAATATAATGGGTGTATATTTTCCTTATATGTTAGTAGATGTTAATGCTCACGCTAATTTAATTGGTGAGGGTGAACATCAAACTAGAAAATATTATGTCGGAAGTGGAAACAATCAAGAAGCTCGTTATGATGCTGATTTATATAAAATTGAAAGAGAATTTGATTTAACTATTAATGGTTTATCTGTTGAATCTAATTCTAAAAGATTAAATACTTCTTCTTCAAGCCAAACAAATAATGTAATAAATGCAATAATGCCATTTGATGTAGAAAATAGTGTTAAGTATAACGCAAATTATTTAAAAGGATACACATCTGAAAGACGTGATATTAATATTGACCAATTGCGAAATATAGTTGATACTCAATCCAAAGATATTGTAAGATTTGCTGCCAACAAAACATTACAAAATTATGATCGTGGTGTTGTTTGGTCAACTGAAATATTAGATGTCAAAGGTCAACAATGGCAAGCCGCTTATTTGCCTGTATGGCTATATAGTTATCAAGAAATAAAAGGCGAAAAAAAAGTGTTGCATTATGTTGCAGTAAATGCAAGAACAAAAGAAACTATGGGATCTATCCCTATACATATGCCTAAATTAATTGGAATATCTTTTTTGGTTGAAATATTTGGTATTTTTGCAATGCTATTTGTTGATTTTGATTATAATTGGATTTTCTTGTTATCAGGAATAATATATTTTATTCTTATGTACTCTAGGTATCGTAATGCTGATGCTAGACACACTTACGAAACTGACACTAAAACACAAATGTCAAATTTAAGAAAAGTTGATAAATTTATTCAATCTAAAAAAGGACTTACAAATTCAACAATGAATGGTGCAAATAATAAGCAAATTAATGGTAAAACGATAAGTGGTAAAATGTTAAATTCTTTATCAGAAGATAATTTAGGTAATTCAGTAATTAATTCTGTTACAAATAGTATTCCTATTGCAAACATTATAAAAGATACTATAGATAAAAAAGAAGGAAAATGATTTAGAACATTTAAATATGATTGATTAAAACTTATTAGTTTACATAAAAAATCTTAGGGCTATCTCTTTGTTTAATATATAGTAAACTCAAATGATAATATTGATAAAAAGTGTATTTTCATTTTATTTGCTTGTCAATATCAAGAAGTACTGACTATTCTTATATATGAAAGTAATTGTAATAAACTTATCACAGAAAAAATAATATACAAATTTTAAATGGTGATGCTTATATTATTAATCTTATTATATGCATATAATGAAAAAAGATAGCTTAAAATCTAGAAGATATATTTATGAAGAAATAAGATTTTTTATGAAAATGTGAAGTAAAATAGTAAAGGTTTAGGTGAGATTTATGAATGAAAATTTAACTAATAATATAGTATGTTCTAATTGTGGGACATCAAATGTTGTAAATGCAAAATTTTGTATTAAATGTGGTACTAGTTTACAGCCACAATCAGTTAATGAAAATCAAGACACAAATGTTGATTATAATATAGAAATTAAATCTGTAAATGATGAACAAAACATTAATAGTGAAAATCCAAATAATTTTCAACAACCAATTCAACAACAAAATTATAATAATATGAATAATACTTATAATTCTCAATCAACTAATATTGTTGGAAGTTTAAACTATTTTTCATATATACTTGGAGCATTATTAAAACCTTTTGATAAATTTAAAAGCGAAGAAAATAAATTAAATGAAATAAAAAATGTTTCAATTTTAGCTTTAATTGTAGTTGGCGCTATGACTATTATTAGATTGATTACAACAATGATTTCAGCAGTTAGAGTGACTTCTTTCTGGTCTAATGAAGTTAAATGGGTATGGGATAATTTAAAAGAGGTACACTATTTTAAAGTAATAGGACAAAGTTTATTAATTTATGCTGGCATATTAGTGACAGTAGCGGGAGTACACTTTTTAGCAAATCTAGTTATTAAAAAAGATGCAAAGTTTGTCAAACTATTAGGTGCTACAACAACTGCCTTTATACCGTTTGCAATATGTTCTTCAATACTATCTCCATTGTTTTCTATGATATATACTCCATTAGGTATATGTGTCACTGTAATTGGATTAATTTATTCTTTAATAATTTTATTAGAATTAATAAATGAGCTAATAAATATTGAAGATGCAAATGTTAGAATATATTTTCACTTGATTTGTCTATCTATAATTTTTATAGGTGGTGGCTTAGTAGCATATAAATTAATTTTAGGATCTTTAACAAGTAGTTTAGGATCACTTGGAAGTTTATTTAGTTAAGAAGGAGATGATTAGTTATGAATAAAGCTAAGAATAATTTCTTATTTAGCTTTATCATACTTTGATTTTTCTTTTTTTATAATACAAATAATGTTCTAATAATATTAGTAAAATTTATATGTACGTTTAACTGAATTCAAACTGTAATGTAGATATTACATATACTTATCACAAGAAACAAAGAATATTCTTACATTATTAGAAATGAGGGATAATTATGAATAATTCTGAAACTAAATATAAAAATACAAAGTTATCATTATCATTAATAATCTTATTAATAATATTTTATATATTATTTCCTATTGCATTAATATATGGAATAATTAAGATTTATAAAATGCCTTTAACTGAAACTGGAATTTTTCAAACTGTTATAATGAAAATTATAATTTTATTTATTTTAATATTCTTATTATGTTTTATGGTTTCAGGTATTATAGGAAATATAGTTGGATCTTTGAAAGGAAAAACATTTATTAATAAAGAAAATAAAATTATAAAAAAAACAAATCCTTATATATATTATAGAGAACTGCCCAATGATTATGGTATTGGTGTGACTTCACTTTTATTTGATTCAAAAATAGAAAACTATAAAGATATTATTGCTGTTATATTAGATTTGTGTGCTAAAAAATATCTTTCTCTAATTAAAGGTAATGATAAATACTATATTAAAATATTAAAATCAGCTGATAATAAACTATTAAGTAATGAAAAATTTATTTTAGATTTAATAATATCTAAAAATATAAAAAATATTAATTATAGTGAATGGTATAATTACTGTCTCCAAGATGGTGCTGATTTAGGATTATATTATCATTATGAAAATCCAAAAGAGGTAATTAACGATGGACTAGTTACAAAAAAGCAAACTGATTTTTTAAATAAAATACATAGAAATATATGCTTATTTATTGGATTATTTGTATTCATTATTGCTTTAATAGCCGGTAGATTGGTAGAAGGAATATTTTATTCATTAGTTGCCTTTGCAGTATCATATATAGTATTAATAATTCTTTTTTACGTAATAAATCTTTTTACTGCTGTATTAAATATTGGTAAAACGCAGAAAAATATAACTTATGATATAACTTTAAACAATCATCTAAAAAGGACACGTAAAGGTGCGATGGAATTACAAAAGTTAATATCATTTAAACACTTTCTTTCTGATTTTGGAAATTTTGTAGATAAGCATCCAGAGGAAGTTATATTGTGGGATAGGTATTTATCCTATGCTCAAGTATTTGGATTAACAAAAGAAATAATGAGTAGTGGATACAAGCAACTTATTGATAATTCTTCTTTTCAAATTGATAATATTAATAATATCACTATATATAATATAGAAGTAGAAAAATGACTTAAAAAATAAATCCCGTTTCTTTGATATAGAAACGAGGTTTTTTATGTTAAATTTTTGTTCAATGATATAATAAAAATAAGATGATTTAATTTTAGAAATATTAATTATTATAAAATTTATGTATAATTAAAAGGACTAAATTCTATAAATTATTGGTTATAATCCTTTAATTAGAAACTTTTTATAAAACGTTCAATGTTGAAGAACGGTTTATTTTTTTCTTTGTTTGTGTTTCTATATTACCATAGAATTGTGTTTTTTTCAAGACTAGTAATTATAAGCAATTAAGTGTATTAAGAATATGAGATGAAAAAAATGAATGAAGAAAATATGACAGCATTAGTTAGTGCGTTTGTGAGAGCTTATCATATGAAAAATAGTAATATTAAAATATTCAATGACAAATTTTGCGAAAAAATATTAACAATAAGTGAGTATAATAATATATTTCAAAACATGAGTGCTGGAATTGAATTTTTTAATCCTAATTTTGTTGGTACAAAAGAACAAGCAATGGAGTGGATTGTAAATAATCAATTAGCTCCTTCAGTA
Organism: bacterium; assembly: GCA_029218465.1. Lineage (GTDB taxonomy): Bacteria > Bacillota_I > Bacilli_A > RF39 > UBA660 > CAG-710. The sequence goes on from JAQXRJ010000057.1 coordinate 10,608, forward strand.
TTAGGTAGAAGTGCTTTTAATAAAAAATCTCTTGAAACTGCAATAAAAATAGGATGTAATCAATATCTAGTTTATGGTTCTGGATATGACACAAGTACAATAGAACGATGTATTAAATGTTTTGAAATAGATAAGTCAAAAATAATTAAAGATAAAATTAATAGACTCAAAAGTAATAATATTAGTTTGTCGAATATTGATTTTATTGAATGTGATTTCACAGACAAAAAATGGATTAGTAATTTGTTAAACTCAAGGTATGATAAATCACAAATCTCATTTAACAGTATGCTTGGACTTAGCTATTATTTATCTAAAGAAGATTTTGCTGATATGATAAAACAAATCTCTAGTATAATTTGTGAAGGAAGTAGTTTATTATTTGATTACCAAACCACTGAAGAGAGTAGGGAAACATTAATTAATGAAAGTTTAGCACTTGCTGCTAATGAAGAAATGAAGTCAAAATATTCTTACTCAGAAATAGAAAAAATTTTGTCAAATAATAACTTAAAAATATATGAATATTTGAGTGATAAAGATATGACAAATCAATTTTTTTATGATTATAATACTTTAAATCTGAATAAAATGATAATTGCGCCTAAAGGTGTAGGATATATATTAGCAGTAAAAAAATAGAATTGTTATATTTTTATGTGTTTAACTATAAAATATATAAATGAATATAATAATAAATTATTCTTATATAACGTTTAAAAAAAGCATGTACAAATAATGTATCACGTGATATAATATCAATTGATATAGAAAGGGGTGCGGTATGCCAACTAAAATTAAGATATCAAAAGATATGATATTAGAAACTGCATTCGAAATTGTAAGAAAAAAAGGGATTGAAAAACTAAGTAATAGAGAACTTGCAAATAAACTAAGATGTTCAATCCGACCCATATATTATCAGTTTAAAAATGTTGAAGAAATGCAAAAAGAACTATATATAAAAATTGAAAAATATTTTTATAAATTCTTAATGGATCATATGGTTGAAGGGATTCCACATTATAAGCAAATTGGAATTAATTATATAAAGTTTGCAAAAAAAGAGAAAAAATTATTCCAAACATTGTTTATGAGTGAATTAGGATTAACACCAAATGCATTCATTTCTAAAGTAGGAGAAGAATATGAAGAAATAAAAAAATTAATAAAAATAAGCACTAATTTAAGTGACGATGATATAAAAGGGTTTCATACAAAAATGTGGATCTTCTGTCATGGAATAGCTACACTTGTAGCTAATAATACAATTAATTTAGATAATAAGCAAATTGAACAGCTATTATCGTATCAATTTCAAGCGTTAATGTTATTGGAAGAGAATCCAAATAATAAATGGGTATTACCAAAAAAGGAGGATATTTAGATGAAGAAAAGATTATATAAAATAGAAGATGGTAAAAAACTTTTTGGCGTATGTGGTGGATTAGCAGAATATTTTAACGTAGATCCGACAATAATTAGATTGCTATGGGTCTTCTTAATATTATGTGCTGGTACAGGAATTTTAGCTTATTTCGTAGCGGCAATTATTATGCCTAATAAAAGTGAAGTTATGTAGGAAGGAGAGAAAAAATATGAATAAAATAAGTAATTTAGTATGGGGCTTATTATTTATTACAGTGGGTGTTATTTTTGGATTAAATGCTTTAGATATAACTAATATTAATATTTTCTTTGATGGATGGTGGACTTTGTTTATCATTGTTCCATGCTTTATAGGTCTGTTTAAAGATGAAGATAAATCCAGTAATTTAATTGGCCTTATTATTGGGCTATGTTTATTACTTGGATGTATAGATATTCTAAAATTCACTTTAATTTGGAAATTAATGATTCCAGCTATTTTAGTTATGATAGGATTATCATTTATTTTTAAAGGTACTTTAAATAGTAAGATAAGAAAAGAAATAAAAAAATTAAACAAAGCAGAAACAAAAGAATACTGTTCATGCTTTTCAGGACAAACAATAGAGTTTAATAATGAAGAATTTATGGGATGTTCTATTAGTGCTGTATTTGGTTCAGCAAAATGTGATTTAAGAAATGCTATTATTAATAGTGATGTAGTGATTAATGCTAATAGTATTTTTGGTGGAATTAAAATTTATGTACCAGAAAATGTAAATGTTAAAATTAATTCTACTTGTATTTTTGGCGGTGTATCTGATGAAAGAAAAAGCAAATCGAAAGATAAGAAACATACAATTTATGTTGATGCTTCTTCCATATTTGGTGGAGTTGAAATTAAATGAGTGTATTACAAAAAATAATAAAATATTTAACACTGTCTTTTGCTATATTTTTAACTTTTAATATCATGTCTGGAATAATGTATGGAATTTCATTTATAGGTACTTTGTTTGATGATAAAATTAATATTACAGAGAAATTAAATGATTTAGAAATTAACAATAATACGTTACTTTTGGATATTGAAGTGTTAAGCAGTAATATTACTATTAAAAAAGGAGATGCTTTTAAAGTACAAACTAATAATAAATTTATAAATTGCAAACAAGACAATAACAAACTGTACCTTATTGAGAAAAAACATAATTGGTTTCATAATATTAACAATAGTGAATTGATAATATATATACCTATTAATTTCGTTTTTGATTCAGTTTCAATAGAATCAGGGGCTGGGAAAATAAATATAGAAACCTTATCTACTAAGCAATTATATTTAAATTTAGGAGCGGGAAAAGCAGATATAGAAAATTTAACTGTGTTAGAAAATGCCAAAATTGATGGCGGTGCTGGAGACTTAAATATTTCTGCTATTGATATTCATAATTTAGATTTAAGTATGGGTATTGGAAAATTTTCTCTTATTTCTAAACTAGTGGGAAATAACAAAATAGATTTAGGCATAGGAGAAGTAAATTTAACGCTTATAGGAACATTAGATGATTATCAAATATTCTTAGATAAAGGCGTAGGAAAATCAACGATTGACGGAAACAGTATGAAAGACAATAAGTCTTATGGAACAGGAATTAATAAACTTGATATTGATGGTGGAATAGGAAGTATTAATATTGATTTTAAAAATTTGAGAGGTTAATTATATGATAGAGATAAAAAATGTTACAAAAAAATATGGTGATAAAATTGCTATAAAAAATATAAATTTTGATATTAAAGATGGAGAAATATTTGCTTTCATTGGACATAATGGTGCTGGAAAAACTACGATGATTAAATCATTAGTAGGAATATTAGACTTTGAAGAAGGAGATATTATTATTAATAATAAATCTATTAAAAATAATCCAGTGGAATGTAAGCTAGAAATGGCTTATGTGCCTGATAACCCTGATCTTTATGAGAACATGACAGCAATTGATTTTATTAATTTCATCTGTGATATGTATGATATACCTGATGGTAAAAGAAAAGAAAATATTGAAAAGTATTCAAATATGTTTGAAATGAAAGATAAATTAAATGATGATATTTCTTCATTTTCTCATGGTATGAAGCAAAAAGTTGCATTAATTGCGGCTCTTTCACATGACCCAAAAGTATTAATTATGGATGAACCATTTGTTGGATTAGATCCTAAAGCTGTATTTGATATTAAAAGTGTAATGAAAGATATGGTTAAAGATGGAAAAACAATATTCTTTTCAACTCATATTTTAGATGTTGCCGAAAAATTATGTGATAGAGTTGCAATTATAAAAAATGGAAAAATTATTAAAATTGGCAAAATGAAAGATATTAAAGGAGATTCTTCATTAGAAGAAGTATTCCTAGAATTAGAGGAAAAATAATGAAAACATTTTCTTTATTAAAAGCAGCTCTTAGTCAAGATATGAATTTATTCAAATATAGTGCTAAAAGAAACTCTAGCAAATTAACCAAAATTTTATTTCCAATAATGATTTTTATTTTAGTTTGTTTTTCTATTGGAACATATGCATATATGATTGCTGAAAAACTTGCGCCATTTAATTTAACATATATTATGGTAAGTATGTTCATTATGATTGTTACTTTAATGACTTTTATTGAAGGAATATATAAATCACAAGGAATATTATTTGAATCAAAAGACAATGATTTATTATTTTCACTTCCAATAAAAAAGTATCAAATACTATTTATAAGAATATTTAAATTATTACTATTTCAGTATATTTACAACTTAATGTTTCTTTTACCAGCATTTGCTATATTTATATATTTTGAAAAACCAGGAATTAATTTTTACCTAATATCACTATTAATGACTTTGTTAATTCCGATTATCCCAACTGTTATATCAAGCTTTATAGGTTATATTATAAAACTGTTATCATCAAAGTTTAAATCAAAAAAAATAGTTCAAACGTTGCTTTCATCTATAATCTTTTTAGGTATATTTTATTTTAGTATGAATTTAGAAAATTTTATACAAGATATTGCTTCTAAAGCAACAGGTATTAACAATATGTTAACAAGTATTTATTATCCTCTAGGATTATATATAAATTTAATTAATGGATTTAATTTGCTAGATTTACTTAAATTGCTTTTAGTAAACATTATTCCGTTTATATTGTTTATTGTAATTGGATCTAAAGTATATTTTAAGATAATATTTAATTCAAAAGAAAATAATTGTAAAAAAAATAATAAAAAAAGTTTAGTTTTAAAAAGAAAACCAATTATTTCTCTTGTAAGAAAGGAATTAAAAAAATATTATTCTTCTCCAGTATATATGTTTAATACTTCATTTGGATTACTTTTAAGTGTTATTTTATCAATATATTTATGTTTTAAAGGATCAATTGTTTTTGATGAAATTCTAGTTCAATATGGAATACAAAATAGTATATCATTTCCAGTTTTATTTTACTTTTTTATTTTATTTGTTACATCAATGACTTCAATAACTTCATCAAGTATATCTTTAGAAGGTAAAACAATTAATATTACTAAAAGTTTACCAATAAATGAAGAATTAATTTTAAAATCTAAAATACTAACTTGCTATATTATTGAATTACCATTTATTGTTTTTAGTGATATTATATTTTTTATTAAATTTAAACCAAATTTATTTTATTTAATACTAATAATACTAATTGGGTTGATTTCAATTTTGTTGATAGCATGTATTGGATTAATTATAAATTTAAAATATCCTAAAATGAATGCCACTAATGATACAGAAGTTGTAAAGCAAAGCATGAGTTCAATGATTTCTGTTTTTATTGGCATAGGAATTTTTGTAGGTAGCATTTTATTTATTGTTTTCTTAGGTGATTATATAAATATTGATATATTATTAATTTTACATATATCTTTAATAACTATTATTTCTATAATTTTATACTATTTCTTAATGAAAAATGGTACTAAGGAATATAAGAAAATTAATGTATAAACACAATTAAAGGAGAACTTAAATATGAAAAATAATATATGTCAAAGCTGTGGTATGCCTATAAATTCAAATAAACAATTAGGGACAAATAAAGATGGGAGCGTTAATAGTGATTATTGTAAGTATTGCTATAAATATGGTGAATTCATAGACAAAGTTGAAATGGAAGAATATATAGCAATGTGTTCGAAGTTTGGTTTTCAAGTAGGGATGACTAATAGTGAAATGGAAGAGTATTGTAAAAATTTATTTCCAACTTTAAAAAGATGGAAAAAATAAACGAAAGAAGAAAAATAAAGAAATTTGATTTTTAATTAGTATTCATCTATTACTATTCACATTAATCTTAAGTAAATGTTTATAAACTTTTCTCAGTTTATAAATTTTAATAAAAAAACTTGGTTCAAGCAAAAAATCATTGACTCTCCTCTAAGAGTATACTGTATAAAAATAAATAGGAGATGATAATATGTTCAAAATAGGAGATTTTTCTAAAATGTCTAAAGTAACAATCAAAGCATTAAGATATTATGAGAAAGAAGGATTAATAAAACCTATTTATATTGAGAATTCTAATGGATATAGATATTATGAAAGTAATCAATTGTTAGATATTTCAAGAATTATCTCGTTAAAACAGGTTGGATTATCAATTGATGAAATAAAAAGAATAATAATAAAAAAAGAGTCATTAGATAATATCTTGAAATTAAAGAAAGAACAATTGAAAAACGCTATTTCTGAATATAATTATCAGTTATCCAAAATAAAATATTTATTAGAGGAGAAAGATATGAAAGAAAAAATATTTGAGAAAGTTATACCTGCTTACTATGTTTATTACAAGGAAGGTATTATAAAAGATTATAGTGAGTCATCTAAATTTATTCAAGAATCAGGAATAGAATGTTTAAAATTAAATCCTAGCATTAAATGTGTTGAACCGGATTATTGCTTTGTTAATTATTTGGATGGAGAATATAAAGATAAGAATATAAAAATTAGATATTGTCAAGCTGTAGTAAAAGATAATAAACCATTTAAAGAAAATGATTCAATAAAATTTATGGATATACCAGAAGTAAAGTGTATTTGTATATACCATAAGGGAGCATATAACGAATTGGGTATTTCTTATGGAAAAATAATGAAATATATAGAAGATAATAAATTAGAAATAATTGATTTTCCAAGGGAATGTTATATAGATGGAATTTGGAATAAAGAAAACATTGAAGATTGGTTAACAGAAATACAAGTGCCAATAAAATAGTTAATTATATAATATGTTTTTGAATTTTATTTTACATTTTTCAGAAAATTATTTGAGATATTAAGTCGATATAACAATCGACTTTTTAAATGGTATAATTGACGAATAAGAAAAAATGTAAAATTTAAATTTTGATAATATATAACTAATTTTAGGAATTCGTAAAAACAATAAAAAATACTTATTCAAGTCAAATTAGCAAATATTGATTTTATAGTGCTTATTATAGCAAAATAAATATTATTTTTAATAAAAGCCATGGTTATCTAATTATATTTTTGATATACTTATATAGGAGGTTAAGAACATGTATGATTATTTAAACGGTATAATAACTAATATTTATAGTAATTCAATTGTACTTGATGTATCAGGTATTGGTTATTTAATATATACGGCTAATCCATATCAATTCAATGAAGGAGAAAAAAGTAAAATATATATTTATCAAAAAGTTAGTGAAGATGAGAATACTTTATACGGATTTAAACAAAATGAAGAAAGAGAATTATTCCTAAAACTGATAAATGTTAAAGGATTAGGCCCTAAGATGGCTTTACCTATAATTGCAACAGGATCAGTATCGGGTGTAATAGATGCTATAGAAAGAGAAAATATTCTTTATCTAAAAAAATTCCCTAAAATAGGCGATAAAGTTGCTAAACAAATAATACTTGATTTAAAAGGAAAACTAGGCGTTATTACTACAAGTGGTGAAGTAGTTGATTCTAATACTTATGATGAATTAATTGAAGTATTGAAAGGTCTAGGTTATAAAGAAAAAGAATACAAAAAGATTATATCAAAAATAGATGATAGTTTATCAATAGAAGAACAAGTCAAAGAAGCGTTAAAATTATTGCTTAAATAAAAGAGGTGTAGTAGTATGGCAAAAATGCATTTCAAATATGCCAGTATGAATTCAGGTAAAAGTATAGATTTAATTAGAACGGCATATAACTATGAAGAAAATGGATATAAAGTATTTATAATAAAGCCAGGAATTGATACCAAGGCTGGAAATAAAATATCATCAAGAGTTGGCCTTGAAAGAAACACAGATTTAGTATTAAATAGTAATGATTCTTTAATAGATAAATTATACAATAAGATAAATGACATTAATTGCATTTTAGTAGATGAAGCCCAATTTCTTGCTAAAGATCAAGTTGACGAATTATTTATAGTATCAAAATCTTGTAATATACCTGTAATTTGTTATGGTCTTAGAACAGATTTTACTATGAATTCATTTGAGGGGAGCAAAAGATTACTTGAAATATGTGATGAGCTTGAGGAAATTCCTACTCTTTGTAAATGCGGTGAAATAGCACGATATGTTGGAAGAAAAGTAAATGGGGAATATGTTTTGAAAGGAGATACTGTTGTAATAGACGGTACATCTAATGTAGAATATGTTCCACTATGTGGGTATTGTTATTTAAAAAAAGTAAAAAATATAAATTTTGATTTATTTAATAGAAGATGCAATTATAAAAAATATAAATAAAAGTCTAAAGTTAGATGATCTTTATTTTTTATATTATTATATGATTTAATATAATACATTACTTAAATAGTAAAAAGTTTTATTGCTTATATAATTTATAATAGCAATTTTAGTTCTTTATTATATCATCTCTTAAAAATGATATAATAAATATAAATGTATAAATGAAGTTGGAGATGTTTTTATGACAATTAAAATTGGAATAGATATAGATGATACTATTACTAACACTAATGATTTAATAAAAGAATTAATGATTAGAAATAATTTAAAAGAGGAAAAACTAGATTTTGATTCTTATGACGATGGTAAATTAAATAAATATGATAAATTAATTAGACAGAATATATGTGATGTTTTATCAAACTGCAAGTTAAGAGATAATTCTAAGGAAGTTATTGACTATTTTAAGAATATTGGTTGTAAGATAATATTAATAACTGCTAGAAGTAATCATTATTCTGATAATGTTTATGATATTACAGTTAATTATTTAAAAAACAACAATATTTATTATGATGAATTATTATTTGGATATTCAGATAAAGTTGATATATGTGTTGAAAAGGGTATAGATATAATGTTGGACGATAATTATACATTAATTAGTAAACTTAATAATACTAATGTTAAAGGAGTTTTGTTTGAAACAAGTTATAATAAAATATATAATTATAACGGAGATAGTGTTGATAGTTGGCTAGAGTTTAAAAAATTTGTAGATAATTTTAAAAATATTATTTGACGAACTTTAGTTCGTTTTTTATAATAAATAGAGAAAGAAGGCGTTAATATGGATGAAGATATATTGAATAAGGAAGAATTAAGTAGTGATAAATTTGATGAAAGTATCAGACCTGATTTATTAAGTGAATATATTGGACAAACTGATGTTAAAGAAAATATTAGAGTTTTTATAGAAGCAGCTAAAATAAGAGGGGAGAGTTTAGACCACGTCTTATTATATGGGCCACCAGGTCTTGGAAAAACTACTTTGGCAAATATTATAGCAAATGAATTAGGAGCTGATTTAAAGACTGCAAGTGGTCCTTCTATTGAAAAATCAGGAGATCTTGCTGCTATTTTATCTAGTTTAGAGCCAGGTGATGTTTTATTTATTGATGAAATACATAGAATGCCTTCATATATTGAAGAAATATTGTATCCAGCAATGGAGGATTTCACATTAGATATAATTATAGGTAGTGAGGGTAATAGTAAAAATATTAAGATTAATTTGCCTCCGTTTACTTTAGTTGGTGCTACAACTAGGGCAGGTGATTTAACAAGTCCTCTTCGAGATAGATTCGGAATAGTATCAAAACTTAAATATTACACTAATGAGGAATTAACTGAGATTGTAAAACGTACATCTAGAGTTTTAGGATTTGATATAGATGATGGTGCCGCATATGAATTAGCATCTCGAAGTAGGGGTACTCCAAGAATTGCCAATAGATTGTTTAAAAGAGTAAGGGACTTTGCTCTCGTAGAGGGTAAAACTATAATAGATAAAGAAATAACAAAAAAAGCTCTAGAAAGATTAAAAGTTGACCAGGATGGACTAGATGAAACGGATCATCAATTACTTAGAGGAATAATTGAAAAGTTTAATGGAGGTCCAGTTGGAGTTGAATCTATTGCATCAGTTATAGGAGAAGAAGTTGCAACTATTGAAGATGTTTATGAGCCTTTTCTATTACAAAATGGTTATTTGAAAAGGACTCCAAGAGGAAGAGTTGCTACTGATAAAGCATATAAGCATTTAGGAATAAATTCAAATAAGCAAATATCTAGACAAGTAGAATTGGAGTTGGATTAATATGAAAACAGACGATTTTGATTACTATTTACCAGAAGATTTAATTGCACAGACTCCTCTCAAAGTTAGGGATTCTTCTAGACTTTTGGTACTTGATAAACAAGATGGAAGTGTTTATGACAGGAAATTTACTGATATAGTTGATTATTTAAGCGAAGGAGATACATTAGTTGTTAATGACACGAAAGTATTACCTGCAAGAATTATTGGTATAAAGGAAGAAACTGGTGCTGTTATAGAGCTTTTACTATTAAAAAATACTAATGATAATATATGGGAATCATTAGTTAGACCTGCCAAGAGAATTAAAATAGGTACTATAATATCTTTTGGAGATGGACTACTAAAAGCAAAATGTATTGAAGAAAAAGAAGAAGGAATAAGAATATTTGAACTTATATATAACGGAATATTATATGAAATATTAGATAAATTAGGAACTATGCCTCTGCCTCCTTATATACATGAGAAACTATCTGATCAATCAAGATATCAAACTGTATATGCTAAAAACATTGGTTCAGCGGCAGCGCCCACCGCAGGTCTTCATTTTACAAAAGAACTTATAAATATAATTAAAGAAAAAGGTGTTAATATAGCAAGTGTTACATTGCATGTTGGACTAGGCACTTTTAGACCCGTTAGTGTAAGTGATGTTGCAAATCATAAAATGCATTCTGAATATTACGAAATAAGTGAGGAAACTGCAAATATTATTAATAAAACAAAAGAAAATGGAAATAAAGTTATAGTGGTTGGTACTACGTCAGTAAGAGTATTGGAAACAGTAATGAATAGATTTGGATCATTAAAAGCTTGTAGTGGATTTACTGATATATTTATTTATCCTGGATATAAGTATAAGATAGTAGATAATTTAATAACAAATTTTCACTTACCAAAATCTACTCTTATTATGCTTGTGAGTGCTCTAGCTACTAAGGATTATATAATGAATGCATATAAGCATGCCGTAGAGAAAAAATATAGATTCTTCTCATTTGGAGATGCAATGTTCATCACAAATAATGTAGATAAATAGATTATTATAATAAAAATAATTAAGTATACTTTTTCATAGTATTTTATTGGTGATAATATGAAAAAGTTTTTATTTTCTATATTTGTAGTTATATTTTTTATTCTATCTTTCTTTATGATTGAAGATAAACAAATAACTGAAAAGGTTATTAATACTAATTCTGAAACAAGAGGAGTATTTTTATCATATATGGAACTAGGAGAATACTTGAAAGATAAAACAGAAACTGAAAGTAAAAAAAATATCATAGAAATATTAGAAAATTTGAAAAAATATAATTTTAATCTATTAATAGTACAGGTAAGAGCTTTTTCAGATGCAATATATGATTCAAAAATATTTCCTTATGCAGATTATGTTAAGAATAATGGAAAAAATCCTAATTATGATGTTTTAAAATACATAATAGATGAGGCACATAAAAGAAAAATAGAAGTATATTCTTGGATTAATCCTTATAGAGTAAGTACAAGTGATGATTTATCTACAATTTCAAAAAATAACCCTGCATATAATTTTATAGAAGATAAAAATGTTAGTGTAATAGATGGAAAGGGAATATATTATAATCCTGCTTGTACTGAAGTTCAAGAATTAATAATTAATGGCATAAAAGAAATTATAGAAAACTATGAAATAGATGGAATAGAATTTGATGATTATTTTTATCCTGATGATTCAATTGATAAAAGTTCATACAAGGATTATAAATCTTTGGGAGGAACATTATCTTTAAAGGATTATAGATACAATATAATACTATCTTTAATAAAAAATACATATTCAGAGATAAAAAAGCTTAATAAAAATGTATTATTTGGGATATCTCCAGAAGGAAATATAGATAATAATTATAATTCTCATTATTTAGATGTAAAGACTATTTTATCAAATTCAGATTATGTTGACTTTATTATGCCTCAAATATATTTTGGTTTTGAAAATACCAAAAGGCCTTTTGTTGATACATTAAATAGTTGGAGCGAATTAATAAAAGATGATAGTATAAATTTAATTCCGGCCTTAGCATTCTATAAAGTTGGTACATATGATCAGTATGCTGGCGAAGGAAGCTTTGAATGGATTAATAATAGTGATATAATATCAAGACAAGTAAAACAAATAAGAAATATAACGAATGGTTTTTCTCTTTTTAGATATGATTTCTTATTTAGTGATAAAAAAAGAAATAATAATACTGAATATGAATTAAATAAATTGAATGAATTATTAAAATAATATATAATTTATTTGGTGATTATAATGAAAATTATTAGAGTTGAAACAGGTTTTTTAAAAGAAAATTGTTATATATTGATTATTAATAATAAATGCTTAGTAATTGATCCGGGAGACGATTATTTTAAAATAAAAGAAAAATTAAAGGATTTGGAAGTATTAGGTATATTAATAACACATGGTCATTTTGATCATATAGGAGCAATTGATGATTTATTAAATGAGCATAATGTTAATATATATAAGTTTGATAATTTATCGGAAAGTAGTTATAATATAGGACCATTTAATTTTGAAGTAATATTTAATCCCGGGCACAGTGAAGACTCAATAAGTTATTATTTTAAAGATGATAATGTAATATTTGATGGAGACTTTATATTTAAGGGCACAATAGGTAGATGTGATTTAAAAGGCGGAAACATTAATAAAATGAAGGAAAGTCTTTTAAAGTTTTATAATAGATTCAGTGATGTTATATTAATGCCTGGACATGGTAGTGAAACTAATATAAATAATGAAAAAAATAATTATAGTTATAAAATTTAAATATTATATAACTTTTTTTAATAAAATATTATTTACTAATTGTTAAATATTATTTAGCATGATATAATTTTATTAATAATAATTTATGATTATAGGAGGATAATCAATATGTTAAATAAAGCTAAAGATATTATTTTTTATTTTATAATATTTTACACGATTACATTTACAATTTTGCTTATTAATCAGTCATTTTCTTTAAAAAAAGAACTGAATAAAAAAATGGAATTTATTAAAACAGAAGAGTATGAACAGGCCTATATTAATGCTAAAAAGAAAATTAATGATTACAAGTTAAATGCTTATAGTGATCAAGATAAACTTTGTTTGACTAATGCTGAGAAGATTATTGATAAATCTAATAAAAATCAAAGTCTAGGCGAAATTTCAGTAAAAGAATTTTTTGAACAATATTATAATGATGTTAATAATAATTTGCTATTTTTACAAGCTTGCAAATTTGATGAAGAAGCAAAAAAGAAAATTTCTGTTAATATGATAGCTAGCATGATACTTATCGAGAGATTTACGATAGAAAAAAAGTTTTTATATGAAGTTAATTTAACAATAAAGGATTTCTATAGTAGATCGATTTTTGAACCATCAATTTATAGTATTGAAAAGAATGCTCAACAAACATTTGAGCTTAGATTACAAAATATTGATAAAAATATGATTTTACAAATAATGGAAAGCTTAGGTGATAAATATGAATAAATCATATAACAATAAAAGATATAGATTTTTATTCTATGCTATAAATTTTTTTATATTTTTATTATCTGTTTTTTTAATGTATTTCGATTATGCTATTGGGGTTAATGAAATAGGAATAGAAAAAATATATATATCATTGTTTATTGTGTTTACAATATTTGTTATTATAAAAGTGTATAAAAACAAAGAAATAAATTATAATTTAAAAAATTATATATTACTTTTCTCAATTACATTTTTTATGTGTATATTATTTTTTGTTTGTATTATTAATCTAAAAAATTTGAATATTAATTCACAAGCTTTTATGTATTCTAAATTTACATTTATTTTGTATTATTATGATATTCTGCTAGTTCCTTTTTTATTTATTGATATATATACATTTTTAACAATATATAGTCAGAAAAAAAATAAACTAAATAAAAACGTTAATTTATAATAATGGTACTAAGTATATTTAGTACTTTTTATTTGGCATTTTTTTAAAAAATGATATAATAATTATGAAAAAAAGAGGTAATATATGAATAAAATAGAATTATTAGCTCCCGTTGGTAGTGAAAAAGCTTTACATTATGCAGTTATGAATGGCGCAGATGCAGTATACTTGGGTGGTAAATTATATGGAGCTAGAAGCTATGCTGAAAATTTTGATAAAGAAAGTATAATTAAAGCTATAAAATTTTGTCATTTGTATGGTGTTAAAATTTATGTAACAGTAAATACAATTATATTCGATAATGAAATAGAGGAATTTATAAATTATATCAATTTTTTATATCATAATAATGTGGATGCAGTAATAATGCAAGATAAAGGAATGATAAAGAAAGTTAGAGAATTATTTCCTAATTTAGAAATCCACGCATCAACGCAACTTCATAATCATAATAATGAAGGTGTTAAATTACTAAGAGATATTGGTGTTAAAAGAGTAGTTTTTGCTCGTGAATTAAGTATAGAAGAAATTAATAAAATAGATGTTAATATAGAAAAAGAAGTATTTGTTCATGGTGCACTATGTGTATGTTACTCAGGATGTTGTCTTTTTAGTGCAATGAAATCTAATAGAAGCGGAAATAGAGGACAATGTATTGCATCTTGCAGGCTTCCATATAGTATTCTAGAAAATAAAAAAAATCTTAATTTAAATGATAAGTATTTATTAAGCACCAAAGAATTAAATACAATAAATAATATTGATAAGCTAATTGATTCTAACATAAATAGTTTAAAGATAGAAGGACGAATGAAAAGTCCGGAATATGTTGGGTTAATTACAAAAATTTATAGAGAAGCAATAGATAGTTATTATGAAGGAAAAAAATATCAAATTAATGAAAAAAATCTTAATAAAATGAAATTGCTCTTTAATAGAAAATATACAAATGGATATCTCTTTCATGATTTTGGTAAAGATTTAATGAATATTAAAACACCAAATCATCAAGGAGTAACTATTGGAAAAGTAATAAATTTTGATAAAAGTAAAATAGAAATAAAGCTTGATTACCCATTGCGTCAAGAAGACTCTATAAGATTTGTTAATTCAAATATTGGTATGACAATAAATAAGTTGTATAACAAAAAGGGATTACTTGTTAAGTCTTTAAACAAAGGAGAAGTTGCTATAGTTGATAATAAAATTAATTTAAAGGAAAAATCAATTGTAAATAAAACTATAGATAAAGAATTAATTAACGAACTAGCAAGATTTGAAAATAGGAAGATATTAATTAATATGGATGCTATTCTAAAAAAAGGTGAGAATATAAAATTAACTATAACTGATATAGATAATAATATAGTTACTGTAGAAAAAAATAGATGTTTAGAAGCAATTAACAAGCCTCTATCAAAAAAAGATGTTGAAAAACAATTAACAAAATTGGGAAATACACCTTTTAAATTAGATAACATTAATGTTACTATTGACGATAATGTTTTTGTTAATAATAAGGATTTAAATGAAATAAGAAGAATCGCTTGTTATAAATTAAAAGAGATAAGGGAAAACAAAAAAATAATTTGTAAAGGAAATCCATTAGTTATTAAAGAAAAAAAAGTTGAAAAAGAAAAGGTTTCTTTAAATGTTTTAATTAGGAATAGAGAGCAACTTAAAGCAGCACTTAATCAAAATGTAGATAATATTTATATTACTGATTATTCACTCTATAAAGAAAATAAAGCAAAAAACATCTATTATGTTTTACCTAGAGTAATTACTAATTATATAAATTATAAAAATGAAAATTTATTAATAAGAGAACTTGGTAGTTTAAATAAATATAAAGATGACAACGTCATAGCAAGTGATTATACACTTAATATATCAAATAATGAGTCTTTAAGTTTTATGAATAATTTTGGTGTTAATAGAATATGTTTGTCTGTTGAAGTGGATTTAGATAATTTTAAAGAGAATAATTACAATACTGAAGTTTTAGTGTATGGCAAAGCAGAGCTAATGATTTCAAAATATTGTATGATTAATATGCTATTAAACAATGATAATAAAAAATGTAATTTATGTAAAAAAAATAAATATGAACTTATTGATGATAGAGGATTTTCTTATCCAATTAAAACAGAGTATTGCAATATGGTTATTTATGATAATAAAAACATTGATTTAAGTAATGAAATAAAAAAAATTAAGAGAAAAATAAATAATTTTAGAATTAATCTTTTAGATGAAGATTATAATGAAGCTCTAAATATAATTATGAAATTTAAGGAAATGATAAAATGAATAATATATATTATAAATTAAATGACATTATAAATTCTATAAATAATATAGATGAAATTAAAAGGATGAAATCTTTAAAGAAAGAAATATATGCTGATAAGAATCTTAAAGAAGATTTAAATGCTTTTCATAATATAATGGAGAATCCTTATTCAAATGAATATGTTGAATTAAAGAGAAAAATATTAGAAAATGATAAAGTAAAAGAATATAAAAAGTTAGAAAATAAATTATTTATAACTGTTTTAGAAATAAACAAAAGGTTAAATACTCTGATAGATAAAAGGAAGTGTTTATTATGAAAGTAATAAGCGGTACTTTAAAGGGAAGAGTTGTTGAAGGATTTAGTCTTAAGGAAACTAGACCAACTATGGATAGAGTAAAAGAGTCTCTTTTTGCTTCTATTCAAAATTATGTTCCTAATAGTACTGTTCTTGATTTATTCGCAGGAAGTGGTAATCTAGGAATAGAATCTATAAGTAATGGAACAAGTAAAGTTTTCTTTAATGATAAAAGCAAAGATGCATGTAAAGTTATTGATAATAATATATCTAAATTTGGTATTAAAGATAAATCAATAATTATGAATTATGATTATATGAAATGTTTAAAAGTTTTGAAAGAAGAAAATCAAACTTTTGACATAATATTTTTGGATCCCCCATATAAAATGGAAATTCTAAATGAAGTGATTGAATTTATTATTAATAATAATCTTATTAATAACGGTGGAATAATTGTTTGTGAAATAAGTAATTATTATTTAAAAAACTATGAAATGTTAAAAATTATTAAAAAGAAAAAATATGGTGATAAAGAAATTGTTATTTTAAAAAAATAATTGTAAATACTCAATTTTTATTTTATAATTACAATAGGTGATTATATGAAACTTAATAATAAAGGTTTTGCGATATCTACAGTTCTTTATGGACTTTTAGTTTTATTAATTTTAATAGTAATGCTAATATTTCAAGTTATGAGAACTAATAACAATAATAGTAAAGATTTAAGTAATCAAATACAAAAAGAACTTGATACTTGTAGGGAATCTAGGATTAATTATAATAATTGTGTCGAGGATTGTGAAGAGGAAAAAAATGCTTATTATACATGTTTAAATAGCCTAAAAGAAAATAAATAAAAAGATTGTATTTACAATCTTTTTAAAATATTAAAGTATCTAAAATTCTTTGTGTATTTCTGAAATTTAATTTTGCTATTTCTTTTAACTTTCCTTTTCCATATTTTTCAACAACTTCTTTGCCAATGGTATCAACTTGAGGTCCAGCTCCTTTTGGTAGAGGAATGTGAAGTTCATCACATATTTTATCGAATTCTTTTAAGAAAATATATCTACTTATTACTGATGCACAAGCAACTGCAAGATTTTTGTCTTCTGCTTTAGTCATAAATGTTATTCCTCTTTGAATTTTATTTGATTCATTTATATATGAATAGTATCGTGCTTCTCTTGCAAATTCATCTACAATTATATAATCGTATTCTAAATTTTCCTCATTAACCATTTTCCAAAGTGCTTTATTATGCATTATAGCTTTAATTTTATTTATATTATTTTCAGCATTATTATACTTTTCGTTATACTCAGTATTTGATAATATTATGCTTTTGTACTTAATTTCTTTTACAAGTTGTGGAGTAATTTTAAGTATTTTTTGATCATCTAGTTTTTTTGAATCTTTAATACCTAACGATTCAACAAATGGTATATTTTCTCTGCTAACATAACAACTAGTAACAACAATTGGCCCAAAATAATCACCTGTACCAACTTCATCTGAACCAATTGAAGAGCAATAATAATATTTTGAATAATCTTTTTGTGCTTCTTTTTTACTTGTTTCTATGGATGTTTGTTCCATTGCCCAAATTGAAGATTCAACATCAGATGATATTCCTTGAAACATCACTTTATTTTCTCCTTTTTTATTTTTATCATATATTGTTATTACAACATCTTCGTTTTGTGCTTGCATTGTAATATAAGGAAGTTTTTTGCCTCTATCAAATGGTTTATAAAAGTTAATCATTTTTTGTTTTGTTTCGTCATCTACTTTAAGGACAATATAATTATTATTGTTATTTGCCAATGTAATCACCTCTATGAGTAAATTATATCAAATATAAAAAAAAAATTAAATAAAAATATTGCAAGATAAAAAAAATTATGTTATCATGAATTAGTCATGGACCCTTAGCTCAGTTGGTTAGAGCATCCGGCTCATAACCGGGCGGTCATAGGTTCGAGTCCTATAGGGTCCACCATTATAAGAGCGGGTATGGCGGAATTGGCAGACGCACTAGACTTAGGATCTAGCGCCGCAAGGCTTGCAGGTTCAACTCCTGTTACCCGCACCATAAGAGTTTTACTTGAACTGTCAAAAGGTCAAGTTTTATAAAGGAAAATCACTTGTTTGATAAAGTGATTTTTTTTACTTCAAAATTTATAGTGAAATAAGTTAGTAAAATTTATAAATCAGGAAATACTATTTTAAATGAACGAAAATTATTCAGAAGTAAAAAAATTGGAAAATTATGATATAATATATTAAGATAGATGAATGGAAAGTTTTAAGGTGAAAAAAATTATGGATAATATTGAAAAAATAATTAAAGAAACAAATGAATCTAGTCAAGAAAGAGTAAATTGGACTAAAGCTTGGAGTACTAAATATCCAATATTGAAACATTATCAAAAAGAAGTTGATATAAAAAAATATTCAACTGAAATTAGAAAACTATTAAATTGTATTCAAAATGATTATGGCTATTCTGATGAAGATTCAATGATTGTGTTAAAGGACATACTAGCACATGAGTATTTAGATAATAAGAAATAGAAATATTAATTTGAAGAATGAGTGTAAATATGAAAAAAATATTATATATTTTAGTGTGTTGTTTTATGATTTTAGGATTAACAGGATGTGGAACTAACAAAAATGACTTTGAAATTGGGAATGAATCAACTATCAAAACTTCAGAAAAAGGAATATCATTGTCTGTCAAAAAAGGAACCCTAACAAATACAGGAGCAACTTTAGTTTTAAGAAATAATAGTGATTTAGATGCTCAATATGGTTATCCATATGAAATAGAGATAAAAAAAGATGGAAAATGGTATAAAATAAATGTTGAAATTGATTTTATTCTTCCAGCGTTTGGATTAAAGTCTAAAGAAACAAAAGAAATAGAACTTAATTGGGAAAATGGGTATGGCCAGCTTTCTCCAGGTGAATATAGAATTATAAAAAGTATTGGTATAGAAAAAGATGATGGAGCATTAGATTCTTTTTATGTATCAGCTGAATTTAATATTAAATAATAATTCAAGTGATTAATGTATATTACAAGGAATGCTAAGTTTGATAATTACACATTTCCATTAGAATATTATTTAAATAAATCAAGTAGTTAAAAACAAAACATAACTCTATAAAAGAGTTTTTTCTCTTGTTGTAAAATTTTATTGTTCGTAGTAGAATATAACTGTAAAAGAAAGAAAGGTGGTAATATGAGTAATGCCTTTTGGAATTCATTAAACGGAACATTAACAGGTGTTTTAGAAATGACCTGGCCAATGATTTTAATTTCAGTAGTTTTATTATCATCGTTAAGATTATCTTATTTACTAAAAAGCAAAGAAGAATTTGTTTTGCACAAAGAAATATTATCATTATTTTTTATAGTATATATATTGTGTTTATTTCAAGTCGTAACTTTTCAAGACATAAGTAATATAGGCACTAATAATTTTATTCCATTTAGGGAAATATTAAGATATGATTTTGGTAGTAGATTATTTATAAAAAATATTATTGGAAATGTTATTATGTTTGTTCCCTATGGTTTTTTTGTTGAATATTATTGTAAAAGTGATAAACTTAAGTCGGTTTTATGGCTCGTTTTTATTGCTTCTCTTGTCATTGAAACAACTCAGCTAGCTATAGGAAGGGTTTTTGATGTAGATGATGTTTTGCTTAATGTAATTGGAGGCGTTCTAGGATACTATATATATAGAATAATAAATAAACTTGGGGATGCATGGCCTAAAGTATTTAAATCTTCATTGTTTTTAGATTTAATAACAATTGTAATTTTTGCTTTATTTGCATTTTGCATTTTAGGGAGGTAGTAATGGAAATAGAAATATTTAATCAAACAGGTGAAAAAATAGACAAAGAATTAGATGAAATAAAAAAAATATTGGTTGATTTTTGTAAAAGGGAAGGTTTATTAAATGTAATCTTTAACATAATAATAGTTGATGAAGATACTATACGCGATTTAAATAAACAATATAGAAATATTGATAGACCAACCGATGTTATTAGTTTTGCATTAGAAGACGACGATAAAGTTATTTCACCAAATGAGATAAGAATTTTAGGAGATATTTATATTTGCTTGAATAAAGTGTATAGCCAGGCTAGTGAATATGGTCATTCTTTTAAAAGAGAATTAACTTTTCTAGCTGTTCACGGTCTTCTTCATTTACTTGGATATGATCATATTGAAAAGGAAGATGAAGAAGTAATGTTTAAAAAACAAGAGGAGGTATTAAATTATTATGGCATTAATAGGTAGAAAGCATAAAGTAAGTAAGCAAGATATTGTAAGTAGTTTTAAACATGCATATGAAGGAATTAAGTATGCAACAGTTAAAGAAAGAAATATGCATATTCATATTTTATTTGCATTGTTAGTAATAATATTTGCTGCAATATTTAATATTAGTTATATTGAATGGATTATTTGTTTAGTTTTAATTGGACTTGTTATTTCTTTAGAGTTAATAAATACTGCAATTGAACAAGTAGTTGATTTAATTACTACAGATGAAAATAATTATGCAAAAATGGCAAAAGATTTATCTGCTGGTGCTGTGTTAGTTTCTGCAATTATTTCGGCAATAATTGGACTCAATATATTTTTGCCAAGAATAATAGAATTTTTAGGAATGTAGGTGCAGTATGAAACAAGAATTAATTAAATTAATAAAAAATACAAAAAGTATGTATTATAATTTCCCAGTTGTTGCAATTTTAGAGTGCTATGACGGTAAAACGTTTAATGGAGTAAATATTGAAACATCTTCTCCAGCAGCAGGCATTTGTGCAGAAAGATGTGCAATATATAGTGCCATTGCAAATGGATATGATAAAAAAGATTTTAAGACATTACACATCGGTGCGGCATCATGTGAAATTGTTTATCCATGTATGATTTGTAGACAAACTTTATTAGATTTATGCCCTGAAAATTTAGATATAGCATTATATGATTTGGATAGTGAAAAAATAGAACACACAACTATAAAAGAATTAACACCAAATTCTTTTTCAAAAGAGGATTTATAATGAAAAGTGGATTTGTAAGTTTAGTAGGTAGACCAAATGTTGGAAAGAGTACACTTCTTAATAAAATATTAGGAATGAAGATTGCAATTACTTCTAATGTTGCTGGTACAACTAGAAATATTATTCAAGGAATTTATAATGATGATGACTCTCAAATTATATTTGTGGATACTCCTGGAATTCATAAACCTAAAAATAAACTTGGAACATATTTAAATAGAAAAGCATATACGATGGTAGATGATGTAGATATAATTTTATTTCTTGTGGACTCAGCTAGTGGTTTTGGCAAAGGAGATAAATTTATTCTTGAAAGATTAAAAGAATTAAATAAGCCTGTTTTTTTAATCATTAACAAAGTAGATTTATTACCAAAAGATAAATTACTTGAGTTAATTAATGAATATAAAGATTTTTATAATTTTAGTGAGATATTTCCATTATCTGCCTTAAAAGGAGATAATGTTAAAGAATTAATAAATACTTTAAAAAAGTATTTAAATAATGATATAAAATATTATGAAGATGATGCAATTACTAATGTTAGTCGTAATTTTATTATTGCAGAGATGGTAAGAGAAAAAATTCTTTATTTAACAAAGGAGGAGGTTCCTCATAGTGTTACCTGCTTAGTTGAAACATATGAAGAAGAAAATAATGTTATAAATATTGGTGTACTTATAATAGTTGATAGAGACAACTTAAAAAAAATAATTATAGGTAGGCAAGGTGCAATGTTAAAAGAAATAGGAAAACAAGCAAGGATTGACATAGAAAAATTTTTAGGCAAGAAAGTATATCTTGAAACTTATGTTAAGTCTGTTAAAAATTGGAGAGATAAAGAAAAATATTTACATGAATTTGGGCTAAATGAGTTAGATATTTGATTAAAATTTCATAAAATATATCACTATTAAATAGGTGATTTTATGATAGATTTAGTTTGGGAAATTTTTAAAAAAACAGGTGATATAAAGTATTTTTTACTTGCAAAAAGGCTTGAAGGTGAAACTAATGAAACAAATAAAAATAGAAGGGATAGTTCTAACAGAAACAAATTATAGTGAATCTAGTAAAATACTTAATATTTATACTAAAAATTTAGGGATTTTAAGTGTTATATCTAAGGGTTGTAGGAAAATTAAGAGTATTTTAAGGTCATCTTCAAATAAGCTTACTTATGCTTATTTTATAATTAATTATAAGGAGAATGGGCTTTCCACTTTGATAAATGCTGACATTATAGATAGTTTTAAAAATATAATGACTGATATAATAAAGATTAGCTATGCAACGTATTTATTAGAACTTTCATATCAAGTTGCAAAAGAATCGGATAATTCTAATATATTTAATTTATTAATAACTTCATTAAAGAAAATTGATATTGGTTTTGATCCTCATATAATTTCCTTAATAGTTGAAATTAAATACTTAAGATATCTTGGTATTGATATTAATGTTGATAGTTGTTGTATTTGTGGGTCTACTTCAGATATCGTTACAATAAATGTTGATAAAGGCGGTTATATATGTAGGAATTGTTATTCAAATGAAAAAATTATTTCTAATAAAGCAATTAAATTAATTAGAATATTTTATTATGTAGATGTTTATAAGATTTCTAAATTAAGCCTTAATGATACAACTATCAAGGAAATAACAAAATTTTTAGAAGATTATTATGATAAATATAGTGGACTATATTTAAAAAGTAAAAATTTTTTAAAGCAAATAATTTAAATCTTAAAGCAAGTATTAAAAAAGGTACTTGTTTTAATATTATGTTGACACATGACAAGTTGTCATAATATAATGTAATAGTTGTATTAGGATGTGATTAAATGCCAACAAAAACATTTCTTAATTTAAATAAAGAAAAACAGGATCTAATTATTAAAGAGGCAATAAAAGAGTTTTCAAATAAATTATATTCTGAGGTATCTCTAAATCAAATAATAAAAAAATCTAAAATTTCTAGAGGAAGTTTTTATATGTATTTTAATGATAAAAGGGATTTATACTTGTATATAATGGATAAATTTATTAATGATTTTGATAAACTTTTAATTAACAAATTGAAGAGTAATAATAGAGATTTATTTACTACATTTTTAAATTTAATAAATATTTTTGATTCTGATTTGTTAAAAAGTAAAAATTATAAATTTATAGAAAATATCTTTAGAAATAAAAATTATTTGATTGAAAATAAGATATTACAAAAACCCGATAAAAAAATAGATGAGATAATATTTGAAAATATTGATGTTTCTTTTTTGAATATTCAAAAAAAAGATGATATTATGGATTTAATTCATATAATAATATTGCTTTATATGAATAGTATAACTGCACTTATACATAATCCAGATTGTAAATATAAAATAAAACAAAAATTTATAGGCGAAATTAATTTGCTTAAAAGAGTTTTTTATAAAAAAGGAGAAAATTTATGAAAGATATATTAAAAATATTAAAAAAACATGTATGGAAAATCTTTTTTGTAATTTTATTTTTGATATTACTTGCAAATTGTGATTTA
Source organism: bacterium (assembly GCA_029218465.1). Lineage (GTDB taxonomy): Bacteria > Bacillota_I > Bacilli_A > RF39 > UBA660 > CAG-710. The sequence continues at coordinate 34,845 of JAQXRJ010000057.1, forward strand.
AAATTGCCAGCATACACTTCTGATATAGTAAATGTTGGTATAACTCAAAATGGAATAGAAAAAGCTGTTCCTGTGGTTTTAAGAGAAAATACTTTTAATGGTATAAAGTTATGTATATCTGCGGACAGTGAAATACTTAATAATTATAGTTTAATATCAAAGGATAGCTTATCAAAAGCTAAATATGATGAATATGTAAAACTATATCCATCTCTTGAAAATGAAAACTTATATATTTTAGATGATGTAACAGATTCTAAAATGCAATCGTTAGAGCAAGAAATGTCCAAAGCTTTGGTTGCAAACAATTTGATGACTAAATATAATTCTTTAATAAATACAAATGATACTTTAATGACTAATTATAGTGACATTTCTGATACAATAGTTAAACAATATGCAATAAATATAATTAAAGAGGAATATGAAAATATTGGATTAAACATAGAAAAACTACAAACTGATTATATTATAAATGTTGGTATAAAAATGCTTTGTGTAACTCTTATATCAGTAACAATTACAATATTAAATTCATATTTAATTAGCAAAATATCTTCAATGTTTTCTAAAGAACTTAGAAGCAAAGTTGTAAAAAAAGTAATGAGTTTTTCAAACGAAGAATTTGAAAAAATTAGTGCAAGTAGTTTGATTACTAGAACCACAAATGATATACAAAGAATCCAAAATTTAATTGCTATGGGTTTAAGAACAATAGTATTTGCGCCAATTATAGGAATAGGAGCATTTTTGAAAGTTAGAAATAGCTCTATGGCTTGGGTAATAGGTATTGCAATCCTTGCGATATTTGTGATAATTTTAATTCTGTTTTTTATCGCACTTCCTAAATTCAAAAAATCTCAAGAATTACTTGATAAAACAAACTTAGTTGCAAGAGAAATGCTTACTGGCCTACCTGTTATAAGAGCTTTTTCTAATGAAAAATATGAAGAAAAAAGATTTAATATAACGAATATGGATCTAACAAAAGTAAATATATTTGTAAATAAATTGATGTCTATAATGATGCCTACAATGATGTTTATTATGAATTCAATAACAATATTAATCATTTGGGTAGGGACAGGTAAAGTTGATAATGCAATATTACAAATTGGTGATTTAATGGCATTTATACAATATTCTATGCATATAATAATTGCATTTTTAATGATTTCTGTTTTGTCAATTATGATTCCAAGAGCAATTGTATCTATTAAACGTATTGCAGAAGTTTTAGATAAAGAGGATAGTATAAAAGAACTTGAAAAAGTTAAAAAATTCAATAAAAATAAAAAAGGTGAAATAGAATTTAAAAATGTATTCTTTAGATATCCTGATGCTTATGAAGATGTGTTAAAAAATATTTCATTTAAAGTTGAAAGTGGGCAAACTATTGCATTTATTGGTTCAACTGGAAGTGGTAAGTCAACTCTTATTAATTTAATTGTTAGATTTTTTGATGTTACAAAAGGTGAAATAATAATTGATGGTCAAAATATTAAAGATGTTTCATTAAAGGAATTGAGAGATAAAATTGGTTTTGTTCCTCAAAAATCTACGCTTTTTTCCGGTACAATTGAATCAAATTTGAAATTAGGTAATGATGATTTATCTGATATTGAAATGAAAAAAGCATGTGAAATAGCTCAAGCATTGGATTTTATTGATAATACTGAATCAAAATATGAAACTCCTATTTCTCAAGGAGGTACTAATGTTTCAGGCGGTCAAAAGCAAAGACTTGCAATAGCTAGAGCAATATCTAAAAATCCAGAATTTTATATATTTGATGATAGTTTTTCAGCACTTGACTTTAAGACTGATTCTGCACTAAGAAAAAGATTAAAAGAATATACAAAAGATTCTACTATTTTAATAGTAGGTCAAAGAATAAGTAGCATCATGAATGCTGATAAAATAATTGTTTTAGAAAAAGGTGAGATAGTTGGAATTGGTAAGCATGAAGAATTGTTAAAAAAATGTGATGTATACCGCGAGATTTCTACATCTCAATTAGGAGGTGATTTATAATGCCACCAAGAAAAAAAGGATCCGCTTCAAGAGGATCGTTTGAAAAAGCAAAAGATTTTAAAGGAACAGTTAAAAAATTATGGAAGTATTTGTCAAAACATAAAATTCCTTTAATTATAGTCGGAATACTTACTGTTATTAGTACAATATTTAGTGTAGTTGGACCTAAAATCTTAGGAAATGCCACTACTGAGTTATTTAATGGACTTATAAGCAAATATTCTGGAGGAATTGGAATTAATTATTCTAAGATAGGCAAGATATTATTAATACTTTTGATGCTGTATATATTTAGTGCAATATTTTCTTATATACAAGGTATAATAATGACAGATATTTCTCAAAAATTAGCTTATAAATTAAGAAGAGAAGTAATAGAAAAAATAAATAAAATTCCATTTTCTTATTATGATAAGAAAACAAATGGAGAAATATTATCAGTTATAACAAATGATATTGATACATTATCACAAAACTTAAATGTGGAAGCAACACAAATTATTTCTTCAATTGCAACATTAATTGGAATACTTATAATGATGTTTTCTATAGATTGGATAATGACAGTTATTACATTGCTTACTTTGCCATTATCGATAAGTTTAATTGCGTTTGTAATGAAAAAAAGTCAAAAATATTTCATAGATCAACAAAACTTTTTAGCTAATGTTAATGGTGATGTTGAAGAAATGTTTTCTGGTCAAAATGTAATTAGGGCATTTAATGCTGAAGATAAGATGATTGAGTCATTTGAAGTAGATAATGAAAAACTTGCAGAAGTTGGATGGAAAAGTAATTTTATATCAGGACTTATGCATCCAATAATGACTTTTATTGGTAATTTGGGATATGTTGTAATTGCTATTATAGGAAGTTATTTTGCAATTATTGGAAGAATTACAGTAGGTAATATTCAATCCTTTATGCAATATAGTAAAAACTTCAATAATCCAATATCACAAATTGCCCAAATATCAAGTGTATTACAATCAATGATAGCGGCTTGTGAACGTGTATTTGATTTTTTAGGGGAAAAAGAAGAAAAAGAAGGTACGAAAAAATTTGCAGATGCTTCAAACATAATAGGGAATGTTGAATTTAAAAATGTTAAATTTGGTTATAACGAAGATAAAATTATAATTAATGATTTTAGTGCAAAAATTAATGATGGTCAAAAAATTGCTATAGTTGGACCTACCGGAGCCGGAAAAACAACAATTGTAAAATTACTTATGAGATTTTATGAATTAAATGCAGGTTCAATATATATAGATGGGCATAATATAAACGAATATAAAAAATCTGATATAAGAAAATTATTTGGTATGGTTCTTCAAGATACATGGCTTTTTAATGGTTCTATAATGGATAATATCAGATATGGTAATTTAGAAGCTAGTGATGATGATGTAATAAAGGCTTGCAAAACAGCTCATGTACATCACTTTATACAGACTCTTCCAGATGGATATAATATGACTTTAAATGAAGAAACAACAAATATATCTGGAGGACAGAAACAACTTTTAACTATTGCTAGAGCAATACTTGCTAATCCCAAAATACTGATTTTAGATGAAGCAACGTCATCAGTTGATACAAGAACCGAAGAATTAATACAAAAAGCAATGGATAAATTGATGGAAGGAAGGACAAGTTTTATAATTGCTCATAGATTGTCAACCATTCGCAATGCAGATTTAATACTTGTTATGAATAATGGTGATATAATTGAACAAGGAACTCATGATGAATTATTAGATAAAAAGGGATTTTACTATAATCTTTATAATTCACAATTTGAAAAATAAAGTCATTCGACTTTTTTTTTTAATTGATTTTTTCTTTATGGATTTGTATAATTATTATATAGAGTAGAGAGAGGATTTTTATATGATAGATTATAATTATAAGATTTATATAAGACGCAAAAAAAATATAATAATTGCATCTTTATGCATAGCATTAGTTTTTATGGGAATTGGCTATTCATTGTTAGCCCAAAACTTAAAAATTAATTCTACAGGAAAAATTTCGTCAATATGGTCTATAAAAATGATAAATGTAGAATATAGTGCAAGTGGATATGCAGAAGTAGCAAGTGATTCACCAAAAATTTCAGAAGATGGTCATTCATTAAAACTCTCTACTATATTTAAAGCTCCAAATGATGAAATTATATATACTGTAACAGTAAAAAATGAAGGAAACATCAAAGCTTTATTAAAAAGTATAGAATATAGTGGACCAACAACAACAGATTATATAAAAGTAACTGATACTATTACTAGTGCCCTTGAAATAAATCCTGAAGAAGAAATAACGTTTGACGTAAAAGTAAGGTTTAAAGATATTTCATCTCTTCCAGAAGGAAAAGACAAAACTTTTACTTTGACAATAACACCAATATATACACAACTTGGAGATACGGAAATATATGAGCCAGGAGAAGACGATTGGTTATTCAAAATAGATAGTAATGGTGTATTAACAGATTATAACTATGCTTCAAAAATGGTAGATGACACATTAATAGTTGAAGTACCTAGTAATGTAACATCAATATCAAAAACAGCATTTCAAAATTATAATGTAGCGCTTTTTAGCGCAACAGACTTAAGAATAAAAGCATCATCAGAAGAAGAGTATAATCAAATAAAAACAAAAGCATCATCAGCAATGAGAAATATGTGTTATGATTCAGGAAGTGATACTTATGATTCTGATTGTTTATCACAAATGGAATCAATGATAAGTGCATTTAGAGAATATGGTGTAGATATACCAGATGGTAGTCAAGCAGTAATTAATGTAGATTTAGAAAATGATATAGTTGATTTTGTAGATAGTGAACCAGCCAATGTATATATGGTTAATTATGAAGGAATAGAAATAATCGATGAAAAAAACTTTGATGCAATAAAAGAGAAATTGTTAGCACTTCTTGCCGCAGAATGTAGTTCTGATGATGAAAACTATCAAGAATGTGTAGCACAAGCTCAATCAGCTTATACTATATATAGAGCAAGTGAACTAGGTAATGCTCATTTAGAAATTCAGCAAACATTGTTGATAGATCCAGATCCAAATACATCATTAGAAAATTCAATGCAAGAAGGTGGCAGTCAAATTAAAAGTTTAGATTTATCAAATGCAACCAATTTAGAAACAATAGAATCAGAAACATTTTCAAATTCTCCATTAGAGAATCTTATATTACCAGAGGGGTTAAAATATATAGAGGATAATTCCTTTAGTAATACCAATTTAAAAACTGTTGTAATACCTGACAGTGTAGAAGAAATAGGAGATTCTGCATTTTCAAATAATTCAGAATTATCATCAGTTACATTTGGAACAACAAGTACCCAACAAACAAACAATTTAAGTCAAAAATATAGTATAAATAAAATGACAAATAAAGTAGAAAAAATGTCAACAACATTTAATAGCAATTTAAAAAGAATTGGGAATAGTGCTTTTTCTGGATGTAATTTATCAGGAAAACTAGTATTACCAGATAATGGCAATTTAACAAGTATTGAAGGGTATTCATTTTCAAACAATGCAATAACATCAGTAGATATTCCTAAAAGTGTAACAAACCTAGGATCTTATGCTTTTGGGTATAACCAAATATCTACTTTGACAGTTTCAACATCAAGTGAAGCAGATGCATTTTATAATAATCCAATAACAAATTTAACACTAACTGATTGTAATAATTATTGTGGAAGTGTTAACTCAACTTCAACAATAAATCAATTAACAATAAAAAGTGGATCAATAAAAAATGATGTGTTTTATGATAAATCGATTCAAAAATTAACATTAGAAGAAGGTGTAACAAGTATAGGTTCGTCTGCATTTTCATTAAATCAAATAAGTGAATTAACAATTCCATCAAGCGTTACAAGTATAGGTTCGTCTGCATTTTGTGTAAATCAAATAACAGAATTAACAATTCCTTCAGGTGTAGTAACTATTGGATATAGTGCTTTTTCTAATCAAACAGATTCTGCCGGAAATGTTATTTCAATTAACAAACTAATTATTGAAGAATATAAAAATGGATATAACATTAATGCATTTGATAATATAATAAATTTAACAATAAATGGTGGTGATATATCTAAAGAAGCTTTTAGAGAAAGATTAATTCAAAACTTAATGTTGGGTAATGATGTAGTTAACATAGGTGTTAAAGCGTTCTCTGAAAATCAAATAAATGAATTAACAATACCATCAAATGTAACAACTGTAGGAGATTATGCATTTTTTGGAAATCAAATAAGTAAGCTTGATCTAACAGATGCAACAAGTTTGCAAAGTATAGGATGCGAGGCATTTTCTTCAAACCAACTAACGGAATTAACAATATCATCAAGTGTAACAACTGTAGGAGATTATGCATTTTTTGGAAATCAAATAAGTGAATTGATAATTCCACTAGGTGTAATTAGTATAGGAGATTATTCATTTTGTGAAAATCAGATAAATATGTTAATAATAGAAGAATACAAAAGTGGATATAATATCAATGCTTTTGATAATATAATAAATTTAACAATAAATTCTGGAGAAATATCTAATTATGCTTTTCAAAGAAAATCAATTCAAAGCCTTATATTAGGAGAAGGTGTAACAAGTATAGGAGATTGGGCATTTGAACAAAACCAAATAGGCGAATTAAAAATCACATCAGGTGTAACATGTGTAGGAGGTGTATCGTTTGGCAATAATAAAATTAAAGCATTAGACTTAACTGATGCAATAAATTTGAAAAACATTGAAGTAAGCGCATTTTCAAATAATCAAATAAGTGAATTAACAATTCCTTCAAATGTAATAAACATTGGAAATCAAGCATTTTATGCTAACCAGATAAATCTAATAAATATTGAGAGAAGTGAAGAGAGTTGGAAAAATGATGTTACTTTAGGAAATAATTGGTATGGTTATGCTAAACCTATATTCAATTATAATTATGTAATTTTGAATAATTAATAAGCTAATTAAAGAGGCATATGCTTCTTTTTAATTTGTTTATAATTGTAATAAAAAATTTATTTTGGAATAAATCATAAAAGTTTTATCATAATAAAACTGGTGAATATTATGATAAGTAATTATTTAATAAAAGACGGGAATTTAATACTTTATATTGATTATAATTATGAAATTGGATTTTTTAAAAATAAAAAATTATCATTTAAAAATAGTATTACAAATTATATTAAAGATCATAAAATTAAATTTACTGGTCAAATACTTTTAGTTATAGGCTCTATACTACTTGCGACGTTTAATTATGATAATAACGTTTTAACATTAAATAAAATAAATAAAGATGCAAATGAAAATATTATTTATACTATGCCATTTGAAGATTTAAATTATATACCTGAAGTGAAGAAAAATGTAGAAAATAATAATTCTAGTAATAATACTAAAATTAATAAAAATACTAACAATTCTTTAATTTCTTCCAATAATAAAACAAATAACAATAAATCTAATTCTAATACAAATACAAATAAGAGTTCTAGTAACAATACTTCATCAAATAGTAAGTCAGCTATAAGTAATACATCAAATACTTCTGAAAAAAATACTAACATGGTTACTATATATAGATCAAATGGTAAAATAATAACTCTTGATTTAGAGGAATATTTAATTGGAGTTGTTGCTGGGGAAATGCCTGCTTCATTTAATATGGAAGCATTAAAGGCTCAAGCCGTACTTGCAAGAACTTATGCTTTAAAATCCATAAAGGCAAATAAAAAACTTACTGATACTACTTCGACTCAAGTTTATATTGATAATAATGAGATGAAATCTAAATGGGGTAGTGATTACAATAAATATTATAGTAAAATAAAACAAGAAGTTGAATAAAAAAAAAGTGTTTATGTTAATTATAATAATGAGTTAATAGACGCAGTATATCATGCTA
>JAQXRJ010000058.1 GCA_029218465.1 bacterium
TTTAAAATTGCTACTATCTCAATACTAACAAAAGAAGAATATGATGAAAAACAAAAAACAAGTGATACTAAATCACCAAGTTTTGATTTGGTCTTTGGTGGCTTTAAGCAACTTGATAAAGATCCAGCTGTAACTTCTAAACATTCTTCAGAAGTTGGGAAACTTTGTAAAAATGTTTTTAATGAAGAAAAAGGAATAACAAAAAAACTAACAAAATAAGGAGGTATTCAATTATGACTATAGATGATAAAAAAACAGCCATTGCAACTATAGAAGAAAGATTTGAGTGTAAATTAGATGATTTAAAAGAAATAACAGATATAATATATAAAACCTATAGAAATACGTTTTCATATAAACAACTTTATGGTGAAGATAATTTCTTTATAATTGTTCAAAACACATCTAATAAAGATAAAAATGCTTATTGGACATTATCAGAAAAATGTATTAAGAGAAGTCGTGATTTATATGAATTAGATAATAAATTGAAAGATTATAACATAGCAATAAAAGGCTTACAAGAAGCAAAAGCATTAAATGTTATTATAGAAAGGTTAATACCATCAGAAATATTTTGGGCTATGGAAGAACAAATGGAAGATGGTTATACATTTAGTGAACATGAACAAAAGTGTTATGACTATTTAGAAGATGTCGCTACATTCTTTTTGGATAAAACAAGCCCTTTTGCAGAAGGCTTAAATAATCTTAATTTTGCAGTAGATAAAGTTAAAAAGTTAGGTGGCAAAAGTTGGTTAAATACTAAGAAATAAAAGGAGTATTGAATCAAATGAAATTAGTCTACTTATTTAATGAATATAGCGAAAAAGACATATGTGATAAATTTGGTAAGAATGGAACATTTCTATCAGGATCTTTTGCTTTAGGATTAAATATACCTAACGGATTTGTTATAACTACAGATGCTTGTAATGAGTATTATGAGAATAATCAAAAAATAAATGAGGAAACTAAAGAGCAAATAAATGATTATATACTTAAATTAGAACAATTAACTGGAAAAAGATTTGGATATAGCGATAATCCATTATTATTAACATTACAATGCTATTCAAAGAATGAAATACCAGGTATAATGGATACAATTTCAAATGTAGGTTTAACAGAAGTAATTGTAGATAATTTATCTAAAAATGCAAATGACTTTATATGGATATGGGAATGTTATTTTAAATTCATTAAAGACTATGCTAAAACAATTTATAATATTGATTTAGAAACTTATGAACACATAAAAAATATTTTAAATGATAAAAAATCAACATTAACAATAGAAGAATTAAAATTATTTTTAGATAAATTAAAAAGAGAATATAAACTGAAAACTAAAACTGAATTTCCGAACAATTCGGAGGAACAATTATATTTGATAATAAATGCTTGTTTCAAATCTTGGAGTAATGAACGTGCTAATATATATAGACGAGATGCAGATATTCCCTTTAAAGAAGGAATGGCAATTTGCATCCAACAGATGCCTTTTGGAAATATGAATAAAAATTGTGGTATAGGTTCTATTTATACTAGAGATCCAATAACTGGAGAAAATAAAGATAAGTTTTCTGAAAAAAAGTATTTTGTAGGTAACTTTTCTAGACAATCCGTAGATAATAAACTTGATGTTAATTTTGATTTTATTAATGAAGAATCTGCATTAGCTACTGAATTTCCTGATATATATAAACAATTAAAAATTATATCTAGAACACTGGAAAAACATTACAAAGATATGTTTAAAATAGATTTTGTTATAGAAGATAATAAACTCTTTATAACACAAATCTGCAAAGGAAAAAGAACTGCTAAAGCATCCTTAAAAATACAATGTGATATTTTTATTGAATATATTTTAAATAGAAAAGATGAGTCTTTAGAAGAAAAAATAAATTATAATATTTTGTCTAACAATTTAAAATCAGATAAAAAAACATCATTTGATTTAGTTTTTAGTGGCTTTAAACAAAGAGAAATAGAACCATTATATAAAGCAGAAAAAAATCCAACTTTGAAAAAATTAAGAAAAAAAGATTATAAAAAATAGAATTTAACATTATAGTAATATTTGAAAAAAGTTGATAAAATGCCATATATTCCGAAAAAACATGAAAAATATGATGTCTTACCTAATTGTAAAAAATATGACTTCGAAATATTTATTTATGATTATAATATATTAAAAAAACTTCAAAAATTAACCAATATACCAGATATGATAATTAACCCTTATCAAAAATATAAAACATACGAAGATTTTTTTGAAAAATTAAAAAATTTATTTGATGAATAGCCTAACTATAAAAATGAATTTATAGAATATAAAAATTCTATAATAAAAATGAATAATAAAGATTTGTGGTCTATAGTTCAATATAGTGGTGAAACTAATTTTAGTTTTACGAAAGGAAAATATTATTATGTACATATGTATATAGAAAACAATTCTTGGAAATATTAATATCAGTTCGTAACAATTTAATAATTAGTTAAAGTCTTATAAAATGGATAATTGTCAAATAGTGTGTGTAGACACAAAAAAGTGACAATTATCCAAAATAGTTAGACTTGTTGGTTTGTTTATGAGTAACCATTATTTACAAGATTTGGTTATTTCTTATTTTGTTGATAGATTAATTAATAGTGGAAAAATCAAAGTTGTAAAATATGGAGAACGTTTTTTTTAAAATGTTATTGCTATAAATGAATAGATTTTATGGAGTGATAAAAATGCTTATTGGACATTATCAGAAAAATGTATTAAGAGAAATCGTGATTTAGATGAATTAGAAGATAAGTTGAAAGATTATGACATAATATTAAAAGGTATACAAGAAGCAAAAGCATTAAATAGCATTATAGAAAGATTAATACCTTCAGAAATTTTTTGGTCTATGGAGGAATAGAATGAAGATGATTATACGTTTATTGAACATGAACAAAAATGTTATGATTATTTAGAAGACGTCGCTACATTCTATTTATATGAAACAAAACCCTTTAGAGAATATCTTAATAATCTTAATTTTGAAGTAACTAAAGTAAAAGAATTGAATTGTAAATGTTGTCAAAAACTAAAAAGATAAACTTAAATTCTATCTTTAGCAATATATAAAATTTAATATTATGTGAATATTTTTTTATGACTAGAATATTTGAATATAAAACTAATAAAAATGGTAATGAACATAAAGCATAATTTAAGTTATAATATATTATTACAATATAATTTAAAAAAATAATGCATTTTACATTATTTTTTTAAATTCTTTTTAATAATATACAATGTATTTTTTTATATGATTTAAAATTATATAATCAAAACTATTATTAATTGCTTATTTTGTAATTTTGCTTTCTCCTGTTGAATAATCAATTGTAATTCCATCTTGAACATTATAAACGAAAATATTAAATTTAATCCCTTCTCCACCATCTTCTATTGATAAAGCTTCCATTTGTACTCCTCTAGCTAATAAATCATTTCCTTCAAATATTGGAGTAACTCTATATAAAACATGATTTTTTGTTTGTCTAATATATGCAGCAACATTGTTTTCAAGGTCCAGCATGCCTTCAGTATTCATATATCTAGTGCAAGTGATTAAATTTTTTTTATTTGCATTTTCTCCTGTTAATTGATACCCTATCAGGTGACATCTGTTATATAGGTATTTCCCATTAATGATGTCATATTTTACAGTGTGCCATCCAGATGGTTTTACGTTTCCTATGTTTCCTCGTTCTTCAGTGGGCATTATATCTATTCCTATATTCGCTAATGCAATACCACACCTTCCTAAACTATCTAAATCACTATATTTTTCAAATGAATTAGTTGTTAAATCAGATTCTAAAAAATCAGGCTCATTGTTTTTTATGACTACATACGACTTGCCTTGATATTCTGGTATCTTATCTATCGTATAATATTTAGCATTATAATTATTATTAATGCTAGTTAACATACTATCTAAGTTTACATCATTAATAATTAAATAACCAAGTAAAGGTAATATTATAAATGTTAGTATTTTTATTATTTTATTATTATTTTGTTTATTCAACATATTTTACCTCAACATTAAAAAGAATCTTTCAATATGTTTAAGTGTTCTAGTGTCACATTTATTAAATATGTCATGTGATGCATTTTCAATTATTTTAAAGTCTTTATATATGGTATTTAATCTTTCATATATTTGTTTTGAACTTTCAAGTGGAACAACAGAATCTTTATCTCCATGAATTATTAGTGTTGGAATTCTTAGATTCTCATAAGAATTTTTATATTTATTAATGAGTTTCTTAAATTCATTTATCGATGACAATGGTAATTTTAAAAATCTCGTTAGTATTTCATCTTTTTCATTGTTTTTTATTAAATTAATTCCTCCCTTTACAAATTCAACTTTATCTGATGTTTGCATTGTTATATAATTAAATGCTGGTGATACCAATACTAATTTTTTTATTTGTTCATACTTTGTTGCAAGATAAGATGCAATGACACCACCCATACTATGGCCTACTAAATATATATTATTATATCCATAATTAATTAATAAATCTACTTTTTTCTCACAGCATTTAATCCATTCTTCATTTTTTATTGTTTTGAAACTTCTCTTGTCATGCCCTGGTAAAGTAACCTGATATACATCTAGTAATGGATTTTTTTGCAAAAAGAAAGCAAGTTCTTCTTGATCATAAGTACCACCTGCAAATCCATGAATTATTAATACTGCCCTTCTTAAAACTATCATTTTATCACAACTTTCTTTCCAATTACTTCTCCCAATTTAACTTTTGTTTCGATTCCATGTTTAGAATTCTCAATTATATCTTTATCTATTTTAATAATATTTTTTTTAAATAGCAAAACTATCGTTGATCCTCCAAATAAGAAATATCCTTTTTCCTCCCCTTTTTTGAACTTTTTTATATCATGATTAACAATTTTTCCAACCATTAAAGCTCCAACTTCCATTTGAACTACTTGCCCAAAGTTTTTTGTACTTAATATAGAATATTCTCTTTGATTTTCTTTTAAAACTTTATATCTTTTAAATGCTATTGGTCCAACAGTATGAAGTATTCCATTTATTTTTTTACTTTTTATCAGCTCACCATCATCGACAAAAGAATACCTATGATAATCATCAACAGTTAATCTAAATACTAAGCAAGTTCCATTTTTATATTCATCAGAAAGTTTCTTATCCCTTAAAAGTTCTTTTACAGTATATTTTTTATTTTTTATATTCATTTCTGTATTACTATTAATTTCATATACTAAAAGTTTAGAATCAGCAACTGAAATTAGATCTTCTTTGTTTTTAGAAATTGGCCTTTTTCCACTAATAATTTTTCTTGTAAAAAAATCATTAAAAGATAGATATTCTCTTTTAGGATAATCAGACATATCTATTTTATTTTTTTCTATAAAACTATTTATTCTTTTTTTTGATATTTTACTATTCATGTATATTGAACTTATTTTAGAAACTGTTTTTCTTGTCGCAATAACTAATACCATACCACCAATTATTGTTTTATATAAAAAACTTGCTGATAAAGGAGACTTTTCTTCATATTTCTTCTTTTTTTTTCTATCAATTATGTCTGTTTTCATTAAATAAAATACATTAACAATAATCCTATTATCGCAATTATAGAGATTACTATATATGCCTTTCCCTTAAATTTTGGAATTTTAAAATTAAATACAAACAAAAACGCAACTATATAAGTAATATACGGAAATATTGTATTAAAATTTAATCCATTTATTACTTCACATAAGAACCATACCAATGGAAAAATTGCTGAGGTAGAGGTTACTGGAAGTCCACTATAAGTCTTAACAGGCTCATCTTTATTTGTTTCACACACTGTAATATTAAAGAATCCTAATCTTGTTATTCCAGCTAAAACCATTAGAATATATCCAAAAATGTTATACCAATTATGTAAACCTAATGAATACCCTATTAATACAGGAAATACTACAAAGCCAACCATGTCGGATAATGAATCAATTTGAATACCAAACAATTTTTCTTCTTCAGTTCTTTTGCACATACGTGCAACTTTTCCATCAAACAAATCACAAATACCAGCAATAACCATGCATATCATTGCAATTTTTAAATTACTTTCTATTAATGCATAATTCATACCAATTATAGCAAAAGCTACTCCAACATATGTTATTATTAATGATTTATTATACTTTCCTATAAACATAAAATACTCCATCCTTTTCTAAACAAAATAATTATATCATGATTTAAGTATCTAATACAAGTATAAAGAAAGAATGAAGTTATCCTTCATTCTTTGTTAGGGTTACAGATGTTGATTTTTCTTTTCCATCTCTAATATATGTTATTTTTATTTTATCTCCAGCGGAATATTTATACAGAATATATTTTAGATATGCTGAATTAGTTACTTTTTTTCCATCTATGCCTGTAATTACATCTCCTTTTTTTAAGTCAGATTTAGAAGCCCCACTTCCATCAACAACAGATACTACTACTACTCCAGATTCAATAGAATCATCAATTTTTATATCATATTTGTATAATAAATTTTTTTCAGATACACTTATTAGATTTATACCCAAAAGTGGTCTATCAATAGTTTTTCCTTTTTCTAATTCATCTACATGTGCCATTGCATCTTCAATTTTTATTGAAAAACCTATTCCTTCAATTTGATTATCCACTAGCTTTAGTGAATTAACTCCTATAACTTCTCCGTTTGAATTTAATAATGGACCTCCACTATTTCCTGGATTTATAGCAGCATCAACTTGAATAACATCCATTATCCAATCATTTGTTGACGCAACACTTACAGTTACTTTTCTATTTAATCCAGATATTATTCCACTCGTTACAGTATTATAATATTCTTCACCAACAGGAGATCCGATAGTAAATACAAAATCTCCTTGTTTTAGTGTTTCAGTTTTTCCTATTGTGGCAACTGCTTTTACATTTTTTATTGGAATACTTACTATTGCAATATCTAAATATTCATCTCCACCTAATAAATTCGCATCTATTTTGGAACCATCACTCATTCTAACTTTTATTGATGATGAGCCTTCTACTACATGTTGATTTGTCATTATATAACCATATTTAGAATCTGTTTTATAAATAAAGCCACTTCCACTTCCTTGTAAGCTCTTATCTTTATAGTTTTCTATCATTACAACGGCATCATATACTTTTTCCACAGATGCGCTTATTCCCGTATTATCAACAATCACTTTGTTTGTACAGCTTGTATATTTACATCCTAAAGCACCTGATGTTTCTTTCTTATCGAACGGATTAGCAATTATAATATAAGTTATAAATGATCCTGCTATAATACCTATCATTATGGTAAAAATATTTAATAATTTACTTCTCATAAAAATCACCTTTCTATATTAGCTATTTCTTTCCAATTTTCTGGAAATCCCATTTCATTTAAAACCTTATCTATTGGTATGCTCTTTAAATTATATTCTAAATTATCTAGTGCATGTGATATTTCAGTTATCAAGTTAACAGTTTCTGTCTGACTTAATAATTGTCTCATTATTATTATTAATGAAAACAAATCATTTTTACCATATATATATTCATCATTTGTTTTCTCTATATTTAATATATGATGATATATAGTATCATCTATTACTCTCTGTGTTTTATTACAAAATAGTATGTCTTCATGAGCACATAGATTTCTATAATTAGCAAGTATTGGAAGATATGTTGAATAATCATTTACATTAATTTTATAATAGTCACATATATGAATTCTATCTTCTTTTTTTAGTACTGTAAAAAGTTCGCTTACCAAACCAAAAGACAACACCTTTACTAAGACCCATAGTGGAATATATCCATAATTAATTAAATAATGTCTCGTTGCTGAATGCTGATTTCCATTAATTCTTACTTGTCGTTTCATCTTTTTAATTAAGTCATTAACTTGCCTTGATTTCTCTGGTGTAGAATCGAAGTTTTTTGCTTTTAAATAGTCATTTTCTTTATATCCATATTTTTTTGATAGTTGATACGAAATAATGGATTTAGTATTATTTTCAATTACAAGTAAATATTTAAAAATAATATTTCTAAATTCTCGATCAAACAAAAATAAGCTATATAATTCTTCAAATGTTGTCCCATCAATAAATCTTTTATTATTTAACGATTTCATAAATATATATCTATATCCATTTATGAAGAAATAATTTTCTCTCAACAATACTTTTTTTGTAAATTCTTCATCATTGATTATTAGCCCTTTATACCTAAAAATCTCTATTTGTTCATCAACTGTTTTAAATTGTTTGTTATCCTTCATTCTCTCACCTATTATTAATTATACCATAAAAATAAATATTAAAAAATATAAAATAATAAAATATTGTATAATTGTAAATGATGTGAGACAAAATTTATAAAAAAATAAAAAGCAATATGATATAGTTATTTTGTAATTATTGAATATTGTTTTTTTCTATAATTTGTTGTCTCATTTCTAAAGGAGTAAGCCAATTTAGCGAT
>JAQXRJ010000059.1 GCA_029218465.1 bacterium
ATTTCAATTTCCTTTTTCCAGGTATTCTTTTGCAAATCTTCAGCTGAAAATTGGTCATTGCTTGTAATTTCACCGAAAATCTCATATTCGCTTTTATGTATAAATTCATTGATATTGCTTGAATAATATGCTCGTTTCATATAATCTCCTTCACATAACATATAGTTATCAGCTGCAAAAGTATTTTATTTCTTGCTCCAATAGGCGAAAAACATTTGCTATCAGAAAACCATCAGCAATGGCATGATTCATTCTTACACTAACAGGCATAACAAGCCGCCCGTTTTCTTCACGATATTTTCCCCAATTAATAATCGGAGCAAAGAAAAGATAGCCATCTGGTAATTCAATATTTAATGAATCATAGGAAAGCCAGGAAATATATGAGGCATCAAACCAGTTCGGGTGGTTCGCCATATCCAAACCATATTCCCTCGTCTGCTTTGCCCGTTCAACATCCTCCAGAGCACTCTTGTAGAAGATATCATAGTCCTCATTGTAAGTTGTATATACCGGAGTACAGGTTTCCGTATCATCATGGAAAACGTACTGCGTAGGGTTAATTGAATCATAACAAATCAATTCATTTGTCTGCCATATGTATCCCATTCGGTAATCATCACGTGAATTGAGTACCTTGGAAAGTATATACAAAAAATTGATGTAAAACTTTGTGCCGTTCTGTCTGGAATAATTCACAAGCTCGGTTACATCAATTCTCGCTGTCATAGAGGTTGAACATTTACAGTCCTCCGAAAAATGCCGAAATACACCCTTCCTATAATAATTATCTTTATCTATTATTCTGTAATTCATATTTTCCTCCATCCTTCACAACAAATAATTTCCCTCATACATTATAAGCCATTTGGTTGATGGATTCAATCCTGCTGTTTAAAAGAATTCATTTTATATTGTTCCGATAAAACGCAAAGGGTTATTCCGATATCATTGATATTATTCCGCCAGATTGGTATAATAATTACCAGATTGGAGTGTTAAGCTATGTTTATGACTGTAAAACAGGCTGCTGAAAAATGGGGAATTTCTGACAGAAGAATCCGTGTTCTCTGTTCCGAGGGTAAAATTGCCGGAGCACATCAGGAAGGACGTGCTTGGAAAATACCGATTAAGGCAGAAAAACCTGCTGATGGAAGATACAAATCAAAAGAAAATATTCTTGCACAAATTGACCGCAAGAAAAAAGAACTGGATAAATGCAGACCTTTAACTGAAGGAGAAATTGCAAGATTCAATGAAGAATTTATTGTAGAATATACCTATAATTCAAATGCAATCGAGGGCAATACACTTACTTTACGTGAAACTGACTTGGTACTAAGAGGGCTTACTATTGACCAGAAACCATTAAAAGACCACATGGAAGCAGTGGGTCACAAAGAAGCTTTTGAGTTTGTAAGTGAACTGGTAAAAAATAATGTGCCTATCAGCGAGAGTATTATCAAGCAAATTCATTATCTTGTCCTTGCTGATAAAAAGGAAGACCGCGGCGTATACCGCAAAGTCCCGGTGCGTATCATGGGTGCACAGCATGAACCGGTACAGCCATACCTCATTGAAGCTAAAATGGAGCAATTGCTGCATGATTTCGCAGAAAGCAATGAGCATATTGTAACAAAGCTGGCTCGTTTTCACATTGAGTTTGAAGGAATCCACCCATTCATTGATGGCAATGGAAGAACCGGAAGACTTTTAATCAATCTGGAACTTATGAAAGCAGGATATCCTCCAATTGACATCAAATTTACAGATAGAATTGCATATTACAATGCGCTTGATGAATATCATGCAAAACACAATCTTTCTGCTATGGAAAATCTCTTGGCAGGATATATCAATTCAAAATTGGATTCATACTTAAAAATGTTGCAGTAATAATTCCACACATCCAACTATATGCTTACTGCCTAGCCCGGTATATAACAGTTTAGACAGTTAAGCTTAGGAACAAATTTGCGAAAAACTCTTGACAGTACCATTTTACCACGCACTATTAACA
>JAQXRJ010000060.1 GCA_029218465.1 bacterium
CGGGGAGGAATACGATATGCTCAAGCCGACCGAACGAAACCCCCGCTCCTATGAGGAAGCGATTGACCAAATCAAGTATTTCCTGCACGTCCGCGGGACATGGATGGACGAGGAAATAGAGACGCTCAGACAGTATTCGGCTGAATCAAAGGTAAAGAAATTCAATGAAAACGCCAACTGACAGGGAGAGAGCATGAAAAAATTCATTATTGTTGTGTCAATTCTGGTCGCGCTGGTAATTGCGTTTGACACAGCGTATTATCGGTTAGGCATTTTCATCGACTTTCATCCGAACAAGGCGGTCACCACTTTCGTAAAGACCGATGGGGAAGAGATTTTTATAAAAACCGACGACGGATATGAGCCGTTTGTCATAAAGGGCGTAAACCTCGGCTCGGGCACGCCGGGCGAATGGTCGACGGATTTCGCGATCGACAAGGAAACCTATCTCCGATGGTTCAAATATATGCAGGACATGGGCGCAAACACTCTGCGCGTCTACACAGTACAGGACGACACATTCTATAATGCGTTTTACGAATACAACAAGGATAATCCCGACCCGCTGTGGCTGATCCACGGCGTTTGGGTGAACGATTACATACAAAACTCACACCGTGACGCGTATGACAGCGATTTCTTCGATGAGTTCCTTGACAACTGCAAGACCATGATAGACGTTATCCACGGGAACAAAAAGATAAGTCTCGGGAGAATGGAGTCGGCAGGCTCCGGTGCATACCTGAAGGACGTGTCCGAGTGGGTGATCGGATATATCTTGGGCGTTGAATGGGAGGATGTAACCGTAGTATATACCGATAAAAAATACGAGGACAATCCGGAGTATAACTCTTACAGCGGCGAATACATGTATACAACTGAGGACGCGTCTCCCTTTGAAGCGATGCTGGCGCAGGTCGGAGACAGAGTGATCGAGTATGAATCAAAGCGCTACAAGGAGCAGAGGCTGGTGGCTTTTTCAAACTGGCCCACGACCGACCCCTTTATATATCCCGAGAATATCGAAAAATTCTTTATGAAATGCGCCGAGGTCGACGTCGAGCATATCAAGACCACCGAGAAGTTCATCTCGGGGCAGTTTGCCTCATATCACGTTTACCCGTATTATCCCGATTATTTATCCTATGTAAGCGACTGGAGCTTCACGGGCATATCGGATCTTTCGGACTTCATCACACCCGGCGGGAAGCTGAACACTTACCGCGCTTATCTTTCCATGCTTACAGAGCATCATTCGATGCCGGTGGTTATCTCGGAATTCGGTGTTTCAACCGGAAGAGGCATGGCTCAAAGAGACCGGAACACAGGGCGTAATCAGGGGAACATGTCGGAGAGCGAGCAGGGACAGGCGCTGATCGACTGCTACAATGATATCATGTCGGTTGGCTGCTCAGGTGGATGCGTGTTCTCGTGGCAGGACGAGTGGTTCAAGCGTACGTGGAACACCATGTATGCCGTAAATTTAAGGCGGACCCCGTATTGGTCCGATTATCAGACTAACGAGCAGTACTTTGGTCTGCTGTCCTTTGACCCGGGCGAGGAGAGCTCTGTTTGCTATGTTGACGGGGATATATCCGAGTGGACGGACGGCGACATCGTTTTCACGGGCGAGGGGAGCAGCCTGTCCATGAAGTACGACGAGAAATTTGTCTATTTCTTGGTATACAAGGAAGACCTTGATTTTTTGAGGGAAACGCTGTTTATTCCGATCGATACGACCCAAAAAACGGGCAGCAGCTACTGCGAGAACTATGGCTTGCTGTTTGACAGGGCGGCGGATTTTTTGCTCGTAATAAACGGAACGGATAACAGCCGCCTGATGGTTCAGGAACGGTATGAGGCGCTCCGCTCAACTTATTCGATGAATGTATGGGATTTTGATACGTATGTTTCCGCCAATGTCCCCGACAGGGATTCGTCGAAGTTTGTGAATATCGATATGATTCTGCAAACGGCTACGCCGCTCATTTATAATGACAATTCAGCCCCCGCCGAGGTGTACGAG
>JAQXRJ010000061.1 GCA_029218465.1 bacterium
ATAAAAGTTATATTGTTTATACCGATAATACAAAAGACAAGGAAGGTAATGTTCAAGTTTATGCATCTATTTACGACCCTAAACAAGAAAATCCTAAATTAGAGGCTATTGAAACCGATAAAGAATGGAAAATTATTGAAACTATTCTTGACACATTACAAGAACAAATAAAAAAACAAACTGAAGAAAAAGAAAGCGAGCAGTAATGCTCGTTATTTGCTGAGGTGTATATGAAATTAAAAAAAATATGGAAGATAATTTTTGGTTTATTACTGATATGCATTATAGGTGGTATTTTATTAATTTTTTTATATAATTATGAATTATCTCCAGTTGATAGTTCTGATAAAGTAGAAATATCATTCACAATAAAACCGGGTGTTAGTACAAAAAATATTGCGAAAAATTTAATGGATGCCAAATTAATACATAATGATAATTTTTTTGTTATATATTTAAAACTGCATAAAATAAATAACTTACAAGCATCAACTTACAAGCTTAATAGAGCAATGAATATGAAAAATATAATAAAAATTATAAGCAATGGAGAAGGATATAATCCAAATGAAATAAAAATTACATTTAAGGACGGGAAAAATATAAAAAATATAGCAACTATAATATCAGAAAATACGAATAATTCATATGAAGATGTAATTTCAAAAGCAAAAGATATTTCATATTTGGATAAAATAATTGAAAAATATTGGTTTGTAGATAACAGTATAAAAAATAACAATTTATATTATCCTCTTGAAGGGCTTTTATTTCCAAATACTTATATATTTTCAAGTAAAGATGTATCTATTGAAGAAATATTTGATAAGATGTTAGCTGAAATGGATAATAAGTTAAGTTTATACAAAAATGATATTGAAAAAAGCAAATATTCAGTTTTTGAAATACTTACTCTAGCATCACTTGTTGAAAAAGAAGGCAAGACTAAAGACTTTTCTAATATTGCCTCAACTTTCATAAATAGACTTAATAAGGGCATGAATTTATCTAGTTGTGCCTCAGCATATTATGGTGTTGGGATGGATTTTAATGAAATTGGTATAGCAACTTCAGATATGATTAATAATAAAAATAATTATAATACATATATTGTAAAAGGCTTGCCAGCTGGACCTATTTCATCTGTTAGTGCTGATGCAATAGAATCAGTTATTAAACCTAAGAGTACAGATTACTTATATTTCTTATCCGATAATGAAGGAAATACATACTTTTTTAAGACATATTCTGAACATCAAAATAAAGAAAAAGAATTAAAAAAAGAAGGTAAGTGGCAAAGATAATGTTAATTGATGATATAAAAAAAAGAGCATTAAATGATAATGTTCCTATAATTCAAGATGAGGGAATAGAATTTTTAATTAAATTTATAAAGGAACATGATATTAAAAGAATATTAGAAATTGGTACCGCAATAGGTTATTCAGCAATAAAGATGGCCAGTATAAACAGTGATATAACAGTAACCACAATAGAACGAGATGAAGTAAGATATAAAGAAGCTGTCAAAAATGTAAATGAATGTGAATTAAATGATAGGATAACACTTATTTACGGGGATGCTTTAGAAGTTGATGTAGATGGAAACTATGATTTAATATTTATAGACGCCGCAAAAGGTAAAAACATAGACTTTTTTGAGAAGTATACATCTTTGCTAGTTAAAGGAGGATATGTTATTACGGATAATTTATCTTTTCATGGATATGTTTATATGAATGAAAATGAAATCTCTAGTAGAAATATAAGAGGTCTTGTTAGAAAAATAAAAAAATATATTAACTATTTAAAAACTAATGAAAAGTATGATACTACATTTTATACATTTGGAGATGGAGTATCAGTATCAAAAAGGAAGTAATATGAGAGAAATAAAAGTTGGAACAAGATATAGACATTTTAAAGGACATATTTATGAAGTAATTGGAATTGCTAAACATTCTGAGACCTTAGAAGAACTTGTTATTTATAAAAATATCAAAACTAATGATATTTGGGCAAGACCTATAAATATGTTTAATTCATTAATTGATAAAAACAAATATCCACATGTCACTGGAAAGTATAGGTTTGAAGAAATATGATATATATAATTTTTTTAATAGATTTTTTTTCTATTTTTTAAAACTTGATATATTAATTGTATTTATATTAATAGAGAACAGGCAAAAAACATTAAATTATTTTATTATATATAAAAAATATAATAAAAAGTTTGGAAAAAATATATTTTTCTGATATAATACCTATATAAAACGAGGAGGGATAGTATGGCAAAAGTAGGTAATAGACAAAATAAAACTTTAGTATGCACTGTTTGTGGTGAAGAAAACTATCGTACTGATAAGAACGTTAAAAATACAACAGACCGTTTAGAACTTAATAAATATTGTTCTAGATGTCAAAAACATACTCAACATAAAGAGAAAAAATAATAATTACTAGAAAGGATAAATATTATGATTAATGTAAATGATATTAAAAATGGATTGACCGTAAAAATTGATAATAATATTTACACAGTTGTTGAATTTCAGCATGTAAAACCTGGTAAAGGTTCTGCATTTGTTAGGACAAAATTAAAAAATTTAAGAACAGGTGCTACTACAGAAATTACTTTTAATGCTGGTGTTAAGATTGAAACTGCTCATGTAGAAAAACAAAATATGCAATTTTTATATAACCAAGGGGATACTTACTATTTTATGAATATGCAAACTTATGACCAAATTGAGCTTTCAAAAGCTTCAATTGGTGATGATGTAAAGTTCTTAAAAGAAAATCTTGAAGTAATTATTTCTTTTTATGAAGGTGAGTTAATGGGTATTATTTTACCTGATAAAGTTGAATATTTGGTAACAAAATCAGAACCAGGTGTAAAAGGTAATACCACATCAACTGCAATGAAAGATGCAGAATTGGAAACAGGAATGACTGTTAAAGTTCCAATGTTTATATCAGAAGGAGAAAAAATACTAGTTTCAACTACTGATGGAAAATATGTTTCAAGAGCATAATTTATAATTAAAGGATAGGAAACTATCCTTTTTTTTGAGGAATTTTTTTTAATATTACAAATAATTATATTATGGAAAAATATAAAGTTAATGAATATTTATTAGATGAAGAACAAAGTAACGTTGTTTATAGTGATTATAAAAACACTTTGGTAGTCGCTGGTGCAGGAAGCGGTAAAAGCTTAACTATAATTGGAAAAATAAAATATTTGATTGAAGAAAGACACATAAAATCCAATGAGATATTATGTCTCTCTTTTACAAATGATTGCGTAAAAAGCTTATCATCTAAGTTAAGGAAGTATAGAGTTGAAGTAAAAACCTTTCATAAATTAGGTTTAGATATATTAAATTCTTCTAATAAAGAGTATAAAATTTGTCCTAACGATTATTTGGAATATATTTGCCATGAATTCTTTTTTGGAGTAATATTCGAAAATGATTTTTTAATGAAAAAAGTATTACATTTTTTTAATATATATATTTTTTTTGATATTGAAAAAACGTATAGAAAATTTATATGTAATAAAGATAATAAAAATAAAATAGATTCTTTTATTAAAATAATAATAACTTTTATAAAGCTTTTCAAAACAAATGGTTATATATTAAATGATTTTTTGAATTTTTGCAATAAATGTTTTTTCAAGGAAAAAATTTTGATTTTATTAATTATAAATATTTATCTTATTTATGAGAATGATCTTAACAGCGATATGAAAATTGATTTTGATGATATGTTGATTAAATCATCTAAAGAGGTATATCGAAGAAAATTAAAATATAAATACATAATTATTGATGAGTATCAAGATACATCTTATATAAGGTATTTACTAATAAAAAGCATTATAGATGTTACTAATGCCAAATTATTATGTGTAGGTGATGATTTTCAATCAATATATAGATTTAGTGGGTGTGATTTAGATATATTTTTAAATTTTAAAACTTATTTTTTTGAGTCGAAAATCCTATTTTTAAGTAAAACTTATCGAAATAGTAATGATCTAATCAATGTAGCGGGTAGCTTTATTATGAAAAACAAATATCAAATAAAAAAGAAACTTAGATCTGATAAGAATAGTAAAAATACTATTAAAATTTGTTACATTAAATCTATAAGTAAAATAATTGATATGACTAATGGAAAAGTAATGATACTTGGAAGAAATAACAAAGACATATATAAGTATTTAAGTAAGAATCAAATTCATAATAACATAATTAGCTATAAAAATAGAGATATTAAATATTACACAGTTCATAGATCAAAAGGATTAGAAAGTGATAATGTAATAGTACTTAATTTAATAAATGATACTTGCGGTTTTCCAAATAACATAAAGAAAAATAAAATACTTAGATTTGTTTCAAAGAGTGAAATTATTCCATATGATGAAGAAAGAAGACTTTTTTATGTAGCTTTAACTCGAACTAAAAGCAATGTATATTTGATTACTGAAAAAAATAAAGAATCTGTATTTATAATAGAACTTCTAAATAATTATAAAAAATATATTGAAGTAATTAAATAATGGGATTTTACCTATACAATAGGCTTTTATATTCATACATTAAACTAGGAGGAAATTGAATGAATAATAATTATAATTATTATCCCAATGTAGTTAACTCAAGATTTGATTACAATGATTTTTTGAACTCTATGGGATTAAATGCAAATTCAAATATGAATATGAATGATATGAATATAGAAATAAATGAAGGTTTTATTCAAAATATGAATACGAATCAAAATAATAATTCTAATCTTTATGGAAGTTATGAAGGTTACATAAAAGGCAATCTTTTTAGGAATTTATATAATAAATATAAAAACTATGAGCCCGATAAGTTAACACCTAATTCTCAAAAAGATGAAGATCTGCTTAATTTAAATCAAATGCAATTTGCAATGCATGAAGCTAATCTATATTTAGATGTATATCCAAATGATTCAAATATGATGAAGGATTTTGTAAGATATAGAAATGAGTACAATAGATTACTTAATGATTATGAAAAAAAATATGGGGCGCTTAATATAAATGATTCCTATTTAAATAGTGTTCCATATGGCTGGGAAGAACAACCTTTTCCTTGGGAAAGGAGAAATATATAATGTGGCTTTATCAAAAAAAATTACAATATCCTGTAGACATAAAAAATAAAGATCTAAGAATGGCAAAATATTTAGTTACTCAATATGGTGGATCTAATGGTGAAATGGCTGCAGCTTTAAGATATTTAAATCAAAGGTATACAATGCCAGATAATAGAGGCAAAGCTCTATTAACTGATATTGGAACTGAAGAATTAGCTCATATAGAAATGATTTCTACAATGATTTATCAATTAACTAAGGATGCAACTTTACAAGAATTAAGAGAAGCAGGTCTTGATATTAACTATGCTGAACATAAAGATTCTCTTTATCCAACTGATGCAAACGGGGTACCTTTTACAGTAGCTTATTTTGCCGCGACAGGAGATCCAATAGCTGATTTATTTGAAGATATGGCAGCAGAGCAAAAAGCAAGAGCTGTATACGAAAATTTAATAGATCTAACAGATGATCCTGACGTTATTGGACCACTTTTATGGCTAAGACAAAGAGAAATTGTTCACTTTAACAGATTTAAAGAACTATATGATTACTATAAAGAAAAAGGATATTAATTTATAAATAATTAAGGCGCCTAATGATAGGTGCTTTAATTATAATTTTTTGATATTAATTAAAAGAAATTATAATAATAAAAAATAGCAAAGTTTTGTTTATATATTTAAAAATGTATTATTAAAAGAGATAAATTTAGACATATTATTATCAGCAAAAGATGAATATAGAATAATATCAGTTATATATTTAGAATTATTAATTGGGTTGACAATAATTAAAAAAAAAATTAAAATAAAAATAGATGTTAAGATTTAAAGTTATTTAACATAAATTTAATATTTAAAATGGAGGTGTGAATATGAATACAGTTATCTCCGTTTTGTTATTCGTAATTGGATTATCTGCAGGATTTGCTTTTAATAATATATTAAATAATTCTAAAGAGAACAATGCTAAAAAAATAGCTGAAGATATAATTGAAAAAGCAAAAAAGGAAGCTGAAAAAACAAAAAGAGAAGCTTTGTTTGAAGCAAAAGAAGAATCACATAAATTAAAATTAGAAACTGATAAAGAAATTAAAGAAAAAAAACTTGAACTAAAAGCATCTGAAGAACGCTTAATTCAAAGAGAAAACAGTATTGATAAACGTGATGAATTATTTCAAAAAAGAGAAATGGCTCTAGACGAACGTGAATTAAAAATTAATGATAAATATAAAAATATCCAAGACGAACAAGCAAAAGTGGAAGAAATTAAACAAGAACAATTAGATTTACTTTCTAAAATATCTGAGTTTAGTAAAGAAAAAGCTAAAGAATTGATTATGAAGAAAGTTGAAGAACAAATGAGTAAAGAAATAACTGCATATATAAAAGAAAGAGAAAATGATGCTAAATTAGAAGCGGATAAAATAGCTAAAAATTTAATTGTTTTATCTATGCAAAGATATGCAGCAGACCTTGCAAATGAACAAACAGTAACGGTGGTTTCATTACCTAATGATGAAATAAAAGGTAGAATTATTGGTAGAGAAGGAAGAAATATTAGAACTATAGAAGCAATTACGGGAGTTGATTTGATAATAGATGATACACCGGAAGCAGTAGTTTTATCTAGTTTTGATCCATTACGTAGAGAAATTGCGAGAATTACTCTTGAAAATTTATTAAAAGACGGAAGAATACATCCAACAAGAATTGAAGAATTATATGATAAAGTAAGTAAAGAGATGAAAAATAAAATAATAGAATATGGGAATGATGCTTTATTTGAAGTTGGAATCGCTAAAATGGATCCAGAATTAGTTGAGTTAGTTGGTAAACTACATTTTCGAACTAGTTATGGTCAAAATGCTCTAGCACATTCTATGGAAGTTGCTAATTTATCAGGTATTTTAGCTGGAGAATTAGGAGAAAACGTTACTCTAGCTAAAAGAGCAGGCCTTCTTCATGATATAGGAAAGTCAATAGATCATGAAATGGAAGGTAGTCATGTTGATATTGGTGTTGATATAGCTAAAAAATATAAAGAAAATGATGTTGTTATAAATGCTATTGCTTCACACCATGGAGATACTGATGCAAGTAGTGTTATATCAGTAATTGTTGCAATTGCAGATACTTTATCTGCATCAAGACCTGGAGCAAGAAATGATTCACTAGAAAACTATCTAAAAAGATTAGAACAACTTGAAGAAATCGGTAATGAAATAGATGGCGTTGAAAAAACATTCGCAGTTCAAGCAGGACGTGAATTAAGAGTTGTGGTTAAACCTGAAAAAATAGATGACTTAACTGCTCACAAAATTGCTAGAGATATAAAAGAGAAAATTGAAAAGACGTTGCAATATCCAGGAACAATAAAAGTAACTGTAATTAGAGAGATAAGGGCAACAGAGGAAGCTAAGTAGGTGTTTATGAAGAAGTTTGTTTTTAGTATATTATTAATGCTATTCTTTATTCCAATATATGTTAATGCAGCATCTATTTCAACCAAAATAATTGGTAATGAAAAAATTAAACCAGGAGAAAATATTGTTTTTACTGTTATTGTTGATCAATTATTAACTGAATATGATTGCGAGATAACATATGATAGAAACATATTAAATTTAGTTAGTGTTGATGAAGTTAATATTAATACAACTCAAAAGGAATTTAATGTAGAAAAGGGAAATCCTATTAAATTAAATATTAAAAGCACAAATAAAGGTAATATGATTTATTCACTGACATTTAATGTAAAAAATTCAGCAAAAGCTGATTTTACTGAAATAGGATTAAAAACTAATCTTGCTAAATTAGATGATGAAGTTTATACATCAAATGAGGTATACAATAAATTAACTATTGTTGATAATGATTACTTGTTTGAGGAAGCAGATACAACTGAAGAAAGTGAAGTAAATAAAATACTTGCTGATGTAAAAGTAATATTAAGAGACTATAATAATTTAATAATTTTTATATCAGTATCTTTCAACTTGATACTAATATTTGCTCTAGTATCAAGTTTAAGAAGAAAAAAAGTGGATTATGATTTTTAAATGAAAAAAAGTGTAAAATTAGAAAAAATAATAAGTTTCTAATTTTTTTTTTATAAAATGCTGTATAATAAAAAGGTAAAATAAAGGAGGAGTATTTTAATGAGAATAAATAAAAGTAAGAATATCATAATTGCAGTATTATGTGGTTTTATGGTATTAATGGGAGTAAGTTATTCATTACTTTCACAACAACTTACTATTAATTCAACAGCAGGTATTAACAGTACATGGAATATTGAAATAACAAATATAAATGTTATAAATACCAAAGGTTATGCTGAAAATGATGAACAAGGGACAAGCATAGCAGCTGACAAAGCAAATGCAAACTTATCTGCTAAATTTCAGGCACCAGGAGATTCAATAACATATGAGATAGAAGTGTCAAATTTAGGAACAATTGCTGGAAAAATCCAAAATATTGTCGTAAATCAAGTAGGAGAAAATCAAGATATAATAATTGTTTCAACAGACACATCAAACGGAACACTTGACTATTTAGC
>JAQXRJ010000062.1 GCA_029218465.1 bacterium
ACGATTTTGTTTCACACTTCCTTTAGCCCTAACATCACTGTTAATGCGTTGTGCTTCCCTAATACTTCGCAGATACTTACGCGTATAGTGGACTTTCACCACCTAGTTATATACCATGCCTGGCACACAAAAAATAGCCAATGTTTAACATTGGCTACATAAAAAATTCTTTTGACAATTCTATATAAAGTTATATTTCTTTTAAGAGTTGCTCCAACTTTTCTTTTTCTTCTTTTAATTTTTGCTTATCAATATCTACAATATTTTTAGGAGCTTTATTAACATAATTATCATTTGATAAAAGCTTTTCTCTTCTTTCAATTGAAGATTTTAACTTATTAATTTCACCAAATGTTTTTTCTAAATCTTTTTCTTCTCCTTTATAAAAGTATTCTATCTTTAAATTATTTGATGAATATCCTACACTTAACAAACCCTCTTCAGAATTAAAAATAACTTGTTCATTTTTTATTTTTAGTTGTGAATAATAAATATTTTTAATATCATCATCAACATTTATTTTGACTAAAGCATCTTTTGGAATATTATTATTAGCTTTCAAATTACGTATACTTACAATATCGTTCATAATAGATTTAAGCAAATTTTTTTCGTTAATAAAAACTAACTCTTTTTCATATCTAGGATATGTGCTTATCATGATAGAATTGGATTCCTTTATTGGTAACATTGAATAAATTTCTTCTGTAACATATGGCATAATTGGATGCAACATTTTTAAAATATCAGTTAAAACCTTTATCAATACAGATTTGGTAGTATTATTCATGTTTACTTTAGATAATTCTATATACCAAGAACAAAAATCATCCCAAATAAATGTATATAGTTCACTTCCTACGTTATTGAATTCGTATTTTTCCATATTTTTTCTTACAGTTTTAATTGTTTCATTAAGTCTAGTTAAAATCCATTTATCAGAAATTGATAAATTTTTTAATGAATAATCACTTTCATTATAATCTTCTAAACTCATTAATACGTAACGAGAAGCATTCCAAAGTTTATTAATAAAATTCCATGTTGATTTAACTTTTTCTTCATCATATCTTAAGTCTTGTCCAGGTGCTGAAGAAGTTGCTAGAAAAAATCTTAGGGCATCGCATCCATATTCATCTATTACATCCATTGGATCCACACCATTACCCAAAGACTTAGACATTTTTCTTCCCTCTTTATCTCTAATAAGTCCATGTATTAAACAATCCTTAAATGGTCTTTCATTCATGAATTCAAGAGATTGAAATACCATTCTACATACCCAAAAGAAAATAATATCATAGCCAGTTACTAAAACATCCGTTGGAAAATATCTATCTAAATCTTCTGTTTTTTCTGGCCAGCCTAAAGTTGAAAAAGGCCATAATGCACTTGAAAACCAAGTATCCAAAACATCATTGTCTTGAATCCATCCATCACCATCTGGCGCATCAACACCAACATAAACTTCATCATCTTTATACCAAGCAGGAATTCTATGTCCCCACCAAAGTTGTCTAGATATACACCAATCATGACAATCTTCCATCCAATGATTCAATATTTTTTCAAATCTTTTTGGAATAAAATTTACCTTAGAATCTTTATTTTTTTGATTATTAAGAGTATTCTTTGCAAGAGTTTCCATTTTAACAAACCACTGTTTTGATAAGTATGGTTCAACCGGAGCATCTGTTCTTTCTGAATGTCCTACAGAGTGAATCATTTCTTCAATACTGATTAATAACTCTTCTTTTTCTAAATCCTTAATTAACTCTTCTCTACATTTTTCTCTAGACATTCCCTCATATTTTCCAGCTTTATCATTCATAGTAGCATCAGGATTCATTACTACTATTCTTTCTAAATTATGACGATTTCCAACTTCAAAATCATTAGGATCATGAGCAGGAGTTATTTTAACTACACCAGTGCCAAACTCAGGATCTGCATGTATATCACCTATTATAGGTATTAGTTTATTAATAATAGGTAATATAACATTTTTACCTATTAAGTGTTTATATCTAT
>JAQXRJ010000063.1 GCA_029218465.1 bacterium
GCAAGCCGTACTTGCAAGAACTTATGCTTTAAAAGCCATAAAGGAAAATAAAAAACTTACTGATACTACTTCAACTCAAGTATATATTGACAATAATGAGATGAAATCTAAATGGGGTAGTGACTACAATAAATATTATAGTAAAATAAAACAAGCAGTTGAATCAACTAAAAGTGTTTATGTTACTTATAATAATGAGTTAATAGACGCAGTATATCATGCTATAAGTAATGGGATGACAGAAGATGCAATTAATGTGTGGGGTCACAGCATTCCTTATCTAAAAAGTGTTGATTCTTCATATGATAAAGCAGTTTCCGGTTATTCAAGATCTATAATTAAGACAGATTCTGAAATATTAAAAATATTTGGAATTGATAGTTTAGATAATATAGAAATTCTCTCTAGAAATTCAAGTGGAAGGGTAAGTAGTGTTAGAGTAGGAGATAGCACTTATACAGGAGTAGACATTAGAACTCTTTTAGGACTTAGAAGTAGTGATTTTGATATGGAGATTGTTGGTGAAAATATTAAAATAACTACAAGAGGTTATGGCCATGGTGTAGGAATGAGTCAATATGGTGCAAATTCCATGGCAAAAAATGGAAGTACTTATGAACAAATTATTAAGCATTATTATTCAGGAGTAAAAATTAATAAATGACTTTAAATCGACACTATTTTTAGTGTCTTTTTTATATGATTATTTTGGTGATAGCTATGAGAATATATATAGATTTAGTTTTTTTACTTAATCTTATATTTGATTTTCTCCTATTACTATCAGTATCTTTAATTTTAAAAAGAAATGTGAGAATTTATAGAATAATTATAGGGAGTTTATTTGGAAGCTTATCAACCTTTTTAATTTTTTATAATATTTCTTCATTAAAACTATTTTTTATTAAAGTTATAATAAGCATTTTAATGATATTGATTACTTTTTCATATAAAGGTTTTAAATATTTTATAAATAACGTAATTTATTTATATTTATGCAGTATAGTCTTAGGAGGAGGATTATATCTAATAGATAATAATATTAAACTTGACATATTATTAATTATTATAGGTGGACCTCTTATTTTATATTTTTATATAAACCAATCTAAAAAGCTTAAATATAATTATAGCAATTATTATAATGCATTATTAATTTATAAAAATAAAACATATAGATTTACAGCATTTTTAGACACTGGAAACAAACTAAAAGATCAATACAAAAAACGACCTATTATTCTAGTTAATACTGATAAAATAGATTTTAGCTATGAAGAAAGTTTATTAGTGCCTTATAAAACTGCAAGTGGTACTGGTATAATTAAATGTTTAACTGTAGATAAAATAATTATTAATGATGAGATAATAATTAATAAACCTCTTATAGGTAAAATGGAAAATAAATTTGGGTTAGAAGGCATTGATATGATTTTAAATAATGAAACATTGTAAGGAGGATAAATATGATTAGTTTCTTATGGCTTTTAGGTGAATTTTTGACTTTAGATAATGTTTTATACTTTGTAGGTGCAACTGATAAGTTACCTGAACCTTTATCTAAAGAAATGGAAGAATACTATCTTATTAGAAGTGCTGATGGAGATTTAACTGCAAGAGATAAATTAATTGAACATAATCTTAGACTTGTTGTTTTTCTTGCAAAAAAATATGAAAATACTAAAGTAGATTTAGAAGATCTAGTTAGTATTGGTACGATTGGTCTTATAAAAGGAATTAAGACTTATAGTATGAATAAAAATATTAAACTTGCAACGTATGCTTCCCGTTGTATTGATAATGAAATATTAATGTTCTTAAGAAAAAATAAAAAGATTAAGACTGAAGTTAGTTTTGATGAATCGCTAAGTTTTGATTTAGATGGAAATGAGTTACACCTAGAAGATATTTTAGGAACTGAACCAGACATAGTTACTAAAGGACTTGAAGAAGATTTAAATAGGAAAATAGTTCTTGATGAAATAAACAAACTTAATATTAGAGATAGAGAAATAATAGTTATGAGATATGGACTAGTAACTGGAGAAGAGAGAACGCAAAAGGAGGTTGCAGAAATATTAGGAATTAGTCAGTCATATATCTCTAGAATAGAAAAGAAGGTGATTAAAAGAATAAAAGCTGTAGTAAATAGTTAATGATTTAATATTAATGGCTTATTTAAAGCCATTTTTTTCTTTATAAAAATTATTTTTAGCTGTATAATTATACTATAGAGAGGTAAATATGAAAGATATAATAGAAAAACTAATCAAATTAAATAAAACTATATCTACAATGGAATCATGCACTGGAGGAGGATTAGTAAACGAAATAACTAATATTGAAGGTTCTAGTGAAGTTTTAAAATATAGCGCAGTTACTTATTCAAATGAATTTAAAATAAAAATGGGTGTTGATTCTGATATAATTGATAAATATTCAGTTTATAGTATTGAAACTGCAATGTCTATGGCTAGTTCTATTGCAAGATTTACTAATTCTAATTATGGTGTAGGAATAACTGGTAAGCTAAATAAAGCAGATATACATAATAATTTTAGTAGCGATAATATAGTTTTTATAAGTATTTATGATTCAGATGATAACAAATATTATAATTTTGAAAAAGTAGTAGATAAAAAAAATAGAGCTTTAAATAAAAAAATAGTTATAGAAAGTATCATAAATAACCTGTCAGAAATTATATAGATGATATACTATCAATGGTTAAAAATACAAAGCATAAAGGAGATATATGATGAAAACAGTTGTAATTACGGGGAGTGCTAGAGGATTTGGCTTTGAGATGGCTAAATTATTTAAAAAAAATGAATTAAATGTAGTTGTATGTGACGTAAATGAAGTTGAATTAAAAAAAGCAGTAAATGATATAGAAAAAATTAAAAGTAAGTCAGATGTTATAGGTGTAGTGGTAGATGTTACAAGTAAGAGAAGTATAAAAAATTTAATAGATGAAACTTTAGATAAATTTAAAACAATAGATATTTGGATTAACAATGCTGGTGTTAATCAACCTAATAAAACAATATGGGACTTATCAGAAAAAGAAATATCTACTGTTTTTGATATAGACTTAAAAGGTACTGTAATATGTTCTAATATGGTTATGCCAATTATGATTAAACAAAAGAGTGGTGCGATATACAATGTTGAAGGACATGGAAGTAATGATGCTACCATATTGGGATTATCAATATATGGAACGGCTAAAAGAGCAATTACTTATTTTACTGAGGCACTTGCTTATGAATGTGAAAAAGAAAAAACTAATGTGATAGTTGGTAAAATAACACCAGGAATCATGATTACTAATTTTATTCATACTTCTTTAGGTGATGGTAAAGAAATAATAATTGATGAAAAAACAAAGAAAATTTATAATATATTAGGAGACTATCCGGAAACTATTGCTAAGTTTATGGTTACTAAAATAATAAAAAATACAGAAAATAGAGCTAAATTTGTTTGGCTTAGTCCTTTAAGAGCTTTTTATAGATTTTTATCCTATCCTTTTAAAAAAAGAAATTTTTTTAGATAAACTAGGTATAGTTGATAACGTGTCAAGTTTACATTAAATAATAATATATTTGTAACATTAATAAGATTTTACTGTATAATTAAATGGGAGAGGTATATAATGAAGAATTTAAATGAAATTTATTCTAATGGACCTGATGTTCTAATAGAAAGTATAAAAATTAATTCCAAACAAGTTTCTAAGGGGGACTTATTTGTATGTATTAAAGGGGTAAATGCTGATAGACACGATTATATAGATGAAGCAATAGATAATGGTGCTGCAGCTTTAATAGTAAGTAAAGAAGATGATTATAAAATACCTTATGTACTTGTAGATGATACTAACAAAGAATTAGGCATTATTTCTAAAAAATTCTATAATGAACCATGCTCAAAATTAAAAATGATAGGTGCAACAGGAACTGATGGAAAAACGACAACAACTTCCATTATTAGAAACATGTTAGGAAATAATAATTGCGGTTATATTGGAACAAATGGTGTATTTAACAAAGATAAAAAAATAGTAACTAATAATACTACTTCTGAAATTAATGAAACATATAAGTATTTAAATTCATTTGTTGAAAGTAAATTAGAATATGCATCTATGGAAATATCTAGTGAGGCACTTTTACATAATAGAACTAATACACTAGAACTTGATGTAGCAATTATTACTAATATTACAGAAGATCATTTAAATGTTCATAAAACTCTTGAAAACTATATTGAGTGCAAGAAAAAAATATTTTCTTTATTAAAAAATGATGGTGTTGCAATAATTAATATAGATGATTCTCATTATGATGAAATTGTTTCTGGAATAGATAAAGAAATATTAACATTTGGTAAAAATAACAAGGCAAATTTACAAATAGTCGATATTAAGCCATATATAACTGGTACTATTTTTAAGTTTAAATATAAACAAAAAGAATATAAAGTCATATCGCCATTAATTGGAGAATATAATGTCTATAACTTATCTTGTGCACTTCTTACTCTTGTTTCATTAGGAAAAACCATGGAGGAAGCGATTAATTGTGTTACAAATATCGAGAATGTTGAAGGCCGTGGTGAAATGTTAGAGTTTGGACAAGATTATACAATTATTCTTGATTATGCTCATACTGCAAATGCACTTAAAAATGTTTTAACATATCTAAATAGTATTAAAAAAGGTAGAATAATAACAATTACTGGTTCCGCTGGTGGTCGTGAAAAAGAAAAAAGAAAAATAATGGGTAAAGTAGTTCTTGATAAATCTGATTTTGTAATATTTACTATGGATGATCCAAGAAAAGAATCAGTTGATGATATAATTGATGATTTAGTATCTATTAGTAATAAAACAAATTATATAAGAATTAACGATAGAAGCAAAGCAATTAAATATGGACTTGAGGAATGTAAAAAAAATGATATTCTATTAATAGCGGGAAAAGGAAGAGACAATTATATGGCAATTGGTGATAAGAAAATACCATACTGTGATTATGAGGTAGTTAAAAATTATTTTAAATAAATATAAGAGGTGAATTCGTGAAAGTTATAATTTCAGCAGGCGGAACTGGAGGGCACGTTTTTCCAGCACTAGCAATTATTAATAAAATAAAGGAAGAAGAACCTGATAGTGAAATTTTATATATTGGTACAACAGATAGGATGGAATCAACTTTAATACCTAGTCTAGGAATAAAGTATGTTGGTATAGAAATGAAAGGTTTAAACAGGAAAAATTTGCTAAAAAATTATGAAGTTTTTTTGTGTCTTTCAAAAGGGATTAAACAAGCAAAAAAAATTATTAAAAAGTTTAATCCAGATATTGTTTTAGGAATAGGAGGATATATTACTTATCCGGTTATAACTGCAGCAAGTTCTTTAGGATATAAAACTTTTATTCATGAGCAAAATTCTATTCCTGGTCTTTCAAACAAAATACTTAAAAACAAAGTAAATAAAGTTGGAGTATCTCTTGAATCAAGTATGAAGTACTTTAATAAAAATAATACTATTTTTACTGGCAATCCAAGAAGTGAAGAGGCTATAAAAGCTTTACCTGTATCTAAAAAGAAATATAATCTAAAAGATACAAAAAAACTTGTTTTAATAGTTATGGGCAGTCTAGGAAGTATGACTATAAACAATATAATGAAGGATATACTGCCTAAATTTAAAAATAAAAAATACGAAGTATTATTTGTAACTGGAAAAAACTATTATGAGAAGTATAAAAAAATTGATAATTTACCAGAAAATGTTAAAATAGTTGAATTTTTAAATGATATGTTAGGAGTAATGAAAAATACTGATTTAATTGTTTCTCGTGCTGGCGCATCAACTATCGCTGAGATTACAGCGCTTAATTTACCAAGTATTTTAATTCCATCTCCATATGTAACTCACAATCACCAATACGAAAATGCCAAAGTACTTAGTGATGCTGGAGCATCTATTTTGATAGAAGAAAAAGATTTAAACGCTGAAATTTTATTAAAAAATATAGATAATGTATTAAATAATAAAGAAAAATATGTTAAAATGAAATCTGAGAACGATAAATTAGCAATAAAAAATAGTTCTACAAAAATATATGAAATAATAAAAGATATAATTAACGGTGATTAAAATGGATAAATTACTTAATTTTATTAAGGAAAATAATATAGGTAAATGTTTGCAAAATGAATCTTTAAAAAAGTATACTACATATAAAGTAGGAGGAATTGCAAAGTATATTGTTACTCCCAAAGATACTAAAAAACTTATAAAGCTAATTAAATATTTAAAAGATCATGAAATAAAGTTTAAAGTATTAGGAAAAGGATCTAATACTTTATTTAGTAGTGATGTGTATAATGGAGTCATTATAAAATTAGATGAATTTAATAATATAGAAATTAACAATAATAAAATAAAGGTAGGAAGTGGAGTTAACTTAGTTAAATTATCTTTAATTGCTGCACGTAAGTCATTGACTGGTCTTGAATTTGCATCTGGTATACCTGGAACAGTAGGAGGCGCTATCTATATGAATGCTGGAGCATATAATACTGACTTTGGATATATTACTCAAAAAGTTAAAGTGCTTACTCCTGACTATAAAGTAATTTCTATGACTAATAAAGAATTAAATTTTCATTATAGAGATTCTTTCTTTCAACATCATAAAGGTTATATTTGTTTAGAAGCTAATTTAAAACTTGCACAAGGTAAAAAAACTGAAATAATGAAAGTAATTGAAGAAAGAAGAAAAAGAAGAATTGAATCTCAACCACTTGAGTATCCATCAGCTGGATCTGTATTTAGAAATCCAAAAGGAATGTTTGCTGGTAAGTTAATAGAGGATTTAGGACTTAAAGGATTAAAAAAAGGTGGTGCTCAAATTAGTAATAAACATGCTAATTTTATTATTAACACAGGTGATGCAACTGCTGAGGACATAAAAGACTTAATAGATTTTGTAGGTGAAACTGTTGAAGAAAAATATAATATTAAACTACATGTAGAACAAGAATTTGTTAATTGGAGTAAATAGTTATGCCAAAAAAATATAAAAAGAAAGTTAAAATTAGATTGATTCCTTTTCTTGTTTTTATTTTTTTATGTGTGTTTTGTTATTTTTGTGGGAAATATATAATAGATACTAAAATTAAAAATATCTTTATTTATAATAATAAATTAATTTCTGATCAAGAAATAATTGATATGGCACTAATAAACGATTATCCAAGTTACTATAAAACTTTTAATACGACGATAAAAAAAAGGTTACTTGCTAATCCAATTATTAAAAATGTTAAGATTAAAAGAAAAATATTTAATGTTTTAGAAATATATATTGAAGAGCATATTCCTTTATTTATTAAAGATAATAAACTTGTGCTTGATAATAAAAAAGAAGTGGATTTAATAAAATGTAAAGTTCCAATACTTAAAAATATGAATGACAATAGTATTTATTCTAGTTTTATTACTGAATATATAAAATTAAAAGATAGTACCAAGTCTAATATATCGGAGATAATTTATATGCCTAGTGAATATGACAAAACTAGATTTCTAATTTATATGGATGATGGTAATCATGTATATATTAATATTGATAAGTTAGACAAGCTTGATTATTATAGTGAAATTTATCCAACCCTTGATAATAAAAAAGGAACGTTGTATTTAGATTCTGGAAATCATTTCGAAGTTTTTTAATAAATAAAATAAATCAAACATAATAATTCTTTATACTAAAAATATTTAGAATTAAAATTAAAAAGTACTTTAAAAGTACTTTTTTCTTAATAGTATGGATAATAGTAATTGTTAGTATATACAGGATATTGTGGATATGGCATAGGATAAGCATATCCTACATTATTAGGCCTATTATACCCAATTGCATATCCTGCGACTCCTCCTAAGAATAAAGGAGCTAAAAGTCCACCAGCAAATCTATCATCACCATTTTGATATTGGTATCCATTTGCATAATTTGTTGTTTTTACTTTAGGATACATATTTTTATTCATTTGTGGCATATTATTATAAGAATACATAAAACATTCCTCCTAGAATATTTTATGTTATAATACTATAGAGGTGACTTGTAATGAATAAAGAAAAAATACTAGCAGAAAAATTAATCAATTATAGTTTAAATACTAAAAGTAAGGACAAAATTCTTATAACTTATCAAAGTATTAAATGTATTAATTTAGTTAAGTATTTAATAGAAGAAGCAAATAAAATTGGTGCTATATGCCATAGTGTTTATGACGATGTAGAGTTGTCTAACTATCATAAAATGTTAACCACCGATGATAGAATTAATTTAATTGCTAAATATAAAGAATTTGAGCTTAATAATTTTGATGCATTTATAAATATAAAATATAATTTAAATGATTTTGAAGGAAAAAATGTTCCTGATGAAATTACAAGAGAAATATTAGAAAGAACATATAAAACTCATAATAAACTTGTTAATGAAAGAAGATGGGTTCTTCTTAATTATCCTAGTGCAGTAGATGCTTACAAGGCTTCAATGACACTAGAAGACTTTTATAATTATTCAATGGATGTTATGAATGTCGATTATGCTACTATGTCAAAGGATATATTACCGCTCAAAAGATTGATGGAAAAAACCGATAAAGTTCATATTGTTGGACCTAAAACAGATATTACTTTTTCTATAAAAGGAATGCCAGCAATTCCTTGTGTTGGAAATAGTAATATTCCAGATGGAGAAATATATACGGCTCCAGTAAAAAATAGTGTTAATGGTATAATAACATATAACACTTCAAGTACTTATAGAGGGGAAGTTTTTCATAATATATCTCTTGAATTTAAAGATGGAAAGATAATAAATGTTAAAAGCGACGATAATAACAAACAAGATAAACTTCTTGAAATATTTCAAACAGATGAGGGTGCAAGATATGTAGGTGAATTTTCATTTGGAGTAAATCCTATGATTTATAATGCTATGGGTGATATTTTATTTGATGAAAAAATAATTGGAAGTATTCACTTTACTCCGGGAGCAGCATATAAAGATTGCTATAATGGAAATGATTCTAATATTCATTGGGACTTGGTTCTTATTCAAAGAAAAGAATATGGGGGAGGAGAAATATATTTTGATGATAAATTAGTTCGAAAAGATGGCATATTTGTTCTTAAAGAATTAGAAAAACTTAACTATAATTTAAAAAAGCCTATATAGGCTTTTTTTGCTTAGATAAACTTTTAATTTTAGGCTTTCCGTTGATTGATAAATTCTTTTCAATAGAAAAATATATTTTTTTGTTTGGAATAGAAACTGATATAACTTTAACTTCTACTTTATTTCCAAGTAAATAACCCGACGTATTGCCAATTAGAGATCTATTATATGAATAGAATTTTAAATTATTTTTTTCTATAAATTCAAGAGGAACTATTCCATATACATTTTGATCTAGACCAATCATCATTTCATCTGGATATATTTCATATATTCTTCCTATAAATGTTTCCCCTATAAAATTACTCATATATTGTGCCATTCTGAG
Organism: bacterium; assembly: GCA_029218465.1. Classification (GTDB taxonomy): domain Bacteria; phylum Bacillota_I; class Bacilli_A; order RF39; family UBA660; genus CAG-710. Next base: position 9,600 of record JAQXRJ010000063.1, read on the forward strand.
TTTGTTTAATTCTTCTTCTGCTTTTTCTTCTTGAAGTTCTTTGTATGATGCATGATTTGCAGCTTTATTTAATCTTTCTTCCAAAGTATCATAATTAATTATATTTAAATCTTCATAATCATATATATCTATTAATGTATGAATTATTAAATCACTCAATCTTCTAATTGGAGAAGTAAAATGAGTGTAATAGTCACTACCTAATGCAAAATGTCCTATATTATTAGTTGAATATTTAGCTCTATCCATTGATCTTAAAAATAATGATGATATTATAGGAAATTCTTCTTTTTCTCTAAATTCTTTTAGTATTTCCTGTAATACTTTTGGACTATCTATATCTTTTAGATTTCCAATTTTATACCCAAGTTGTGAGACTAATTCCGCTGTTTGAACTACTTTATCAAAATCCGGTATTCCATGGATTCTATATATGAAAGGTACATCAAAGTATGCATAATGAGTTGTAATTGTTTCGTTTGCGTATATCATAAAGTTTTCAATTATTTTTTCTGAAGGTCCATGGGATTCTTTCATAAATCCTATTGCGTTGTTATGATTATCTGTTACTGTTTTAATTTCATTTGATGCAAATTCAACATATCCATTATTTAATCTTTTATTTGTAATTATATTTGATAGTTCTGACATTTTTAGTAGAGTAGGAGTATATTTTTCATATCCTTCAGGAATTATTCCGTCATTAATGATTTTGTTTACATCAGTATAGTTCATTTTCTTTTTTGAACAAATGACACTTCTTTCTATCTTATAGTTAACTATATCCCCTTTAGAATTAATTTCCATAAACACAGTTTTTGCAAGTCTATTTTCATCAGGGTTAAGTGAACATATTCCATTTGATATTAAATGATGAAACATTGGATTAACAGAACTTCCTAAATATACACTTGTTCCTCTTTCATATGCTTCATTAAATATTATAGATCCCGGTTTAATATAATGAGATACATCTGCAATGTGTACTCCAAGAAGGTAATTACCATTTTTTAATATTTCAAGAGACACAGCATCGTCTATATCTTTTGTATATATACCATCAATCGTAAATATTTCTTTTTGCGTAAGATCTAATCTGTTTTTAAAGTCTTTATATGTTACTTTTTTAGGAAGACTATCTAATTCTTTTAAATATTCTTCATTAAAATCAGTATTAAATCCTTTAGAATTAGCAATTGTAATTTCATCTATGTCCAAATCATCTTTGTGACCAATTTTTTTAATTATTTTTCCCTTTGTGCAATCTAAAAATGACGTCTTTTCAATTTCAACAACTAATCTATCGCCACACACAAAGTTATTAAGTTCATTTTCATTAATTATAACAGTGATTTTTCCAGGGGTGTTAATAGATGATAAGATTTTTTTGTTACCTTTACTAGTAACTTCACATACTATTTTGTTATTTTTTCTTTCCAGTATTTTTTTAATAGATGCTTGTCTTGTTTGAAAGTTTGGCTCAAATACAACGATATCAAAATCAAGTGCAGAGTTAAATTCCTCCTGACTAACATAAAACGGCATCTTATTATATAAAACAAATCTATTACCTTTATGGTTACAGTATAATTCTCCAATTTTATATTCATCTGGGAAAAGAATGCATTTTTCATTATCTGTTATATATATTTTACCATTTAATTCTAATGTTTTAATTATTCTTAAAACCTCATCTTTTTCTTTCTTGTTACAACATTCAATTATTTTTTCTAATTTAATTCCTTTATTATATTTTGTTATTAAATTAGTTATTACTTCTTCAATATTCACCACAATACCCTCCATATTTAAAATATAATATATATATATTTATATGTAAAGAAAAAATAATGCATTTTACATTATTTTGCTCTTAATCTATAAAAATTTATGCTCGGATGATTAAATAATCTAATAGGGTAGTTATTAGTACCAATACCCCCTGTAATATAAATATCTATATTATTTTTCATATAATAGCTATTAATATATTTATTGTTTCTATTTATTAATGCTCCAAAATATGGAAGTCTTATTTGTGAATTTATATTTTTTCCAGACATTATAATATCATGGTTATTTTTTATATTTTCTATATTATCAGGATTATTTATCAGAACTATTTGTAAGTTGTTTTTATATTTTGAATAGTCAAAATCATACTTATCTATAATTCCAGTCAAAATAATAGGTATAGTTGAATTATAATAAATTTCCTCTATAGAATTATCTAAGTATTTAAACTCCCCATTGTTAAGTATTTCAATAGATGTTTCAGTATCAGTTTGGCCTGTAACAAAATACTTTCCAGTAGTTGATTTAATCTTTTTTAATGATTCTTGTATAATTTTTTTATCATTTTTAGTTAATTTGTAGTTGTGATTTACTAAATTTCCTGTAAAGACTACTAAATCTGGTTTAACTTTATTTATATTTTCGACTAAAATATCTAACATCTTTTTATAATTATTATCATAATATAAATCACCAAATTGTATTATTTTATATCCATGCATCTCACTAGGTAATTTGTCATAACTTTTAGAGTATTCTCTTATTGTAAGTGATGAAGTTGAGACATAGTACACATAAAATAATATTGACATTGTCACAATAAAGAAAATAGTTAATTTTTTAAAAAGCTTTAATATTTTTGTCCTTCTAATCTCCTTTTTTTCCTCTCTAATTATTTTTTTTCTTACTTTTTTATTTTTTTCTGTTCTACTTGTCATTTAAAAATCATTCCAATTCCTAAAGCGTATATATTTAATAGAGTTATTAAAAAATTGTGTATCATATGAATCATTATAGGTGCATAAATATTATCTGTTTTGTAATAAATGTAACTAAATGCTATTCCTAAACTACAATATGGGAGGATATATAAATAATCGTATATAGATTGTATCGATAATACAACATGCAATGCACCAAAAACTAAACCTGATATTAATACAAAAGCAAAATTATTCTTTATAGCAATTCTAAAGCCTTTTCTAAATACTAACTCCTCAATAATAGGCGCAAATATCGATGTTGATAAAAGCATAATAACTGGATTAACTGTAATCATAGATTTAATTGTTTCTTCATTATTCGCAATACTTGTTGGAAAAAATTTGTTAATTATTATATTAAATGTTGCCATACAAGTAAGGCCTATTATCCATATAGTAAATGACTTGTCAAATATAGTGAAAAAATTCTTTTTGAGTTTTTTAAAATCTTCTTTAATGCTTTTTCTAAATATAATTATGAGAATTAAAGCTAAAATAAAATTTGAAAACAGTGTTAAATATATTTGCTGAGAATCAGTTATATTTGCTGGATCAATATTAAATAGCTTAATTGGTATTATTTGAAATAATGAACTTAAAAAAAATAATAATAATACTCCCATAAATAATATAAATCTATTTCTTAATATTTCTTGCAGTTTTATATGTTTCATTGCTATACCTACCTTTAATATAATTTTAAAATTAAGTTTTTAAAGTGTCAATAATATTTTATTATTTATTAAATATAATATGGTATTATTTTAATATAAATTATTATTAAAGTAGAGACTTTTTGTTAAAAATTTGATACAATTATTTTTGTTTAGAGGTGTAGAAATGAAAGTAATATTAAAATATAGTACTATGTTATTGTTAATATTTCTTTGTTGTGCTTGTAGCAAAAGTACTGCGACAAAGATAATTAGAAAGGATTATATCAATGAAAATAATGGCGTGTTTTTTAATAATTACGCATTAGCTATAGATCAAGAAGTTGAAAACTCAGCAAAATATGCAGTGTTTAAATCAAATGGATCTGGAACTTATAAAAAGCTTTTCAATATTGATGAATATTCTAATGAAGATACTTTATTGGCAACAGATAAATATATTTACATTTTTTATAAAAAAGGTGGTTTTATTGGTTATAATTTGTCAAGCACAAATAATCTTATTAAAAAAGTTGAACCAGATTTTGCTTCTATTGATGGATTGATTTATTATCCAAAAGAAATTTTTGGGTATAAGGATGGGTATATTTATTTATCATATTATAGTGATGATTCTAGTAATACATTGTTATTTGCAAAAATAAAAGATAACTTAATTAGTTATGAATCACTAAAGTCACATAATGAAGTACCAGTTGATTTAATAAATTATATAGAAAAGTAATATATATTTTTAGGAGGGAGTATATGAAATATTATTGTATAGGAATTAAAGGGTCAGGTATGAGCACACTTGCTTGCATCTTACATGATTTAGGAAACAATGTATCAGGATATGATGATGCGAGAGGATATAAGTTTACCGAGGAAGGCCTTAAAGAAAGAAATATAGAAATATTTTATGATGAACATGAAATAGATAAAGATACCATTGTTACATATTCAAAGGCATTTAGCACAAATCATAAAGAAATAAAAAGAGTAAGAGATCTTGGACTTACTGTTAAAGATTACAACCAGGTTGTTGGAGAAGTGACATCTTTATTTGATACAATTTCTGTTTGTGGAACACATGGTAAGACGACAACCTCACTTTTATTAAGTAATATTATAAATAATACAATTGGATGTAATTATTTTGTTGGTGATGGTAGTGGATATGCAAATAAGAAAAATAAAATATTCGTCATTGAATCAGATGAATTTAATAAACATTTTTTAGCATATTATCCAAGAACTGCTATTGTTACCAATATAGAATTAGATCATACTGAGTGTTATGATGGATTAGAAGATATAATTAATACATTTGAGATATTTTCAAATAAAGCAGAAAATGTAATTGCCTGTGGTGATGATAAAAATATTCGAAATATTAAATTTAATAACAATATCATTTATTATGGTTTTAATGAGGATAATGATTGGACTGTTAAAAATGTTGTTTTAAATAATAAAGGAAGTAAGTTTGATGTATATAATAAAAACGAATACTTTGATACATATGAGATTCCATTATTTGGCAAACACATGGTACTTAACGCATTATCGGCTATAATCGCGTCAACTTTGTATGGAGTTGATAAAGAATCTATCAAGAAATATTTACTTTCTTTTAATGGAGCAAAAAGAAGATTTAAAATTGAAACAATTAATGGATATACTTTAATAGATGACTATGCACATCATCCAACTGAGATTTCAGTTACTATAGATGCAGCTAGACAAAAATATCCTGATAAGGAAATAATTGCAATATTTTTACCAAATACATATTCTAGAACTGAAGCCTTATTAGATGATTTTATAGAAAGTTTATCGAAAGCTGATAAAGCATACATTATGGATATACATTGTGATAGAGAATTACAAAGCGATTACCCAAATGCATCTAGTGATAAAATAATTGAAAAAGTTAGAAATTCTGAAAAAATAAGTATTGAAACAGTAGATAAATTATTGAAACATAAACATGGTGTTTTATGCTTTATGAGTTGTGCAAATATCTATGAAATTTTAAATACATTTAAAAAAATTATAAGTTAAATTATAAATAAAAATATTTTTCAAAAAAGACTTAGTAATTATTAAATAATAATTAATTTTAGTCTTTTTTTAATGATAATATATGTTATAATAAACAGTATGAAATGAGGGATACACATGAAAAATAAAATAATTACAACAGAAATTAGAAAAGAAGATATATGTGATAATAAATTACTAGTTACGTTTAAATATCAAAAGAATTTTACTATTTTATGTAATGAAGAAATGGTTTTAAATATAAAAAATGGTATGATAAAATATGACACTTATTTTGAAAAATCAAAAGAAACTGCATTAATAAAACCAACACATAAAAAAATAAATAATAAAAAATTTAATTTAGAATTTATCGATGTAATATTAGAGTTTGACAAACCTTACATTCTTTTAATTAATAACAATGAGGAATCAGAAATTTATTGTATGTATGCTAGAAAAGGTATTAATGATGGTGTACTTTGCTTTGAGTCAATTGATAACTTTGATTATTTTTTAAAAGAACAATATTTTGATAAAGATGAAATTGATGAGTATTTGAAAACGAAAAGGGTCTATTTTAATGGTAAATTAAAAGAGAATACTTTATTTGATGATATAAAACCTTCATTTTATGAATATGATTTATCTACTGAAGCAGATAGAGTTTTTATAGCGCTTGCTAACGTATTTTTTAAGCCAAATAAAAATATTGAAAAACCTTTAATAAATAATCTTGTTTTATTTGATGAAGTCAATAATATATTTAATGTTACTATAAATAAATCAAATAATAAGTATATTTTAATAGAAAAAAAATATAATTTTGAATTACCTATTATAGAAACTATAGACTTATTAAAAGGAAAACAAAAAAAATCATTTGATAATATATCTACTTACGTTTTTGATGAAAAAGTTCATGCAAATAAAACTAAAATAAAGAGGTTTTAATGAAAAATATTATTGTAATAGCGGGTCCGACTGGTGTAGGGAAAACTAGGCTTAGTATTGAACTTGCTAAAAAAATTAATGCGGAAATTATTAATGCTGATTCAATGCAAGTATATAAAAATTTAAATATTGGAACAGCAAAAGTAACAGAAGAGGAAAAAGAAGGGATTGTTCATCATTTATTAGATATAGTTGACCCAGACGAAATGTATACGGTATATAATTTTCAAAAAGATGGAAGAGAAACTATAGATACAATATTAAATAATGGAAAAAGGATAATTATTGTAGGTGGAACTGGTTTATATATAAAAGCTCTTCTATATGATTATAAATTTAAAGAAGAAACTGTTACTTATGATTTTAAAAATAAATCTAATGAAGAATTATTAAATAAGATTTTAGAATTAGATAATAATAATGCAATACATATAAATAATAGAAAAAGACTAGAAAGAACTTTAACAAAATTACTTAACAATTCAAAAGAAGATTATACGGGTAATATAAAAAAATACGATTTTGTTATGATTGGGTTAACGACTGATAGAGAAAATTTATATAAAATTATAGATAAAAGAGTAGATAAAATGATTAATAGTGGATTAATAGATGAGGTTAAATATTTTTATGACAAAAAAGTTAATTCTAAAGCATTGCAAACTGGAATAGGTTATAAAGAATTATATAAATATTTCGATGGAAAATGCTCTCTGAATGATGCAATAGTAGAAATTAAAAAAAATTCAAGAAGATATGCAAAAAGACAATATACTTTTTTTAATAATCAATTTGATATGAATTGGTTTAATACAGACTATAATAATTTTGACAATACAGTTAATGAAGTATATGAATTTATTAATAACTAGTTTACATTTTTAATGTAAATTATAAATAATATCCATTATTTATGGTTACATAATTAATAATTAGTGTTAAAATATTTTTGTAATTAGAGGTGATATAATGAATTCTGTTATAGAATTTATTTCAAATAATGAAACTATTATTATGTTAAGTTTATTTATACTAATAATATTTCTAACTATTGTTGTATTAATAACAGATTTAATAAATAGAAAAAAAATAAAAAGAGACTCTAAAGCCTTATTTGTGGACCCAAATATAGATATAGAAGATGCCTTTAACGAAAATATAGTAGATGAGCCAACCTTAGACTATACTCAAGATTTAGGAATAATTGAATCAGTTGAAATGAATGATTCTGTAAAAGAAAAATCACAAATTATAGAAGAAATTAAGTATGTTGAAGAAGATGAAGAACTTGAAAAAACAAAGGCACAATTGGAACTTAAAAATTTAAAAGAAGAATTAATTAAGGCTGATATAGAGGAAAAAGAAAGATTGAAAAATACTGCTCAGATTATAGATAAGGAAGAAGAACTTAGTCCAATAGATGAATTTGAACAATCTCAAGAAGATAATGCAATAATTAGTTTAGAACAGTTTAATTCGATTGGTAGCAAATTATATGAAAATAATGAATTAGTTCAATATAAAGACGAGGGTAACGAGCCAATAAGCATAAAAGAATTAGAAAAATTATACAATTCTAATCAGATAGATAAAACTGATGATGAAATAATTGATGTTGAAAATTCAGTAATAAATATAGATGAAAAAAATACTATAACTAACAAAAAATTAAGTAGTGTTGCAAGTGAATTCAAATTTAAAAGTAGTCCTATTATTTCTCCTGTATATGGAATAAATACAGAGCCAAATATGGAATCTATTGCTTTAGAAAATACAGCTAATTTTGAAAAATTAAATGAAGAAATAAGAAAAACTAATGAATTTTTAAATACTTTAAAAGAGTTTAGAAAAACATTAGATTAGTGATAGATATTTGATAATTAAGTAAAAATTATCAAATATTTTTATATATAGGCATTTTTATTTACTAGTTAGAAGAATTACTAATGTTTTTTAATTTACCTATTGGATTATTATTTTTAAAAATGATTTCAAACTGCAAAAAATGTTGACGAATATACGTTCGATATAATATAATAAGCATATAAATTGTTTTAAACTGATTAAAAAGGTTTTTAATAGAAAGAAGTGATAATGTGAAAGTAGGCATTTATACTTTAGGATGTAAAGTTAATACATATGAGAGTGAATTTGTAAGAAGTATTTTAGAAAATCATAATTATATTATAAGTAGTTTTGATGAGATATGTGACATATATATAATTAATACATGCACAGTTACCAATACAAGCGATGTTAAATCAAGAAAAATAATTAGACAAGCTAGAAAGAAAAATAAAGATGCATTAATTATTGCAATGGGATGCTTTATACAAGCTAACAAATCAAATATTATAGATGAAATAGATATTGCAATTGGGAATAAAGATAAAAGCAGAATAGTTGAAATTATAGAAGAATATTATAAAAACAACAAAGTCAAAGCTAATTATTTATATAACAATTTTGATGATTATTTTGAAGATATGAAAATAGAAAAATATGAAAATAAAACAAGAGCATTTGTTAGAATCCAAGATGGATGTGAAAACTTTTGCACATATTGTATAATTCCATACGTTAGAGGGAAATGCAGATCAAAGGAATTTAATAGAGTTATAGATGAGATAAATACCTTAGTAAACAATGGATTTAAGGAAATCGTTTTGACAGGAATTCATACAGGTAATTATGGAGTAGATATAAATTCATCCTTTGCAAATTTATTACAGGAGATAGTTAAAATTAACAACTTAAAAAGGCTTAGAATTTCTTCAATAGAAATAAATGAATTAACTGATGAAGTACTAAACATAATAAAAAATAATAAAGTTATTGTTGACCACTTACATATTCCAATACAAGCTGCATCTAATCATGTTTTATCTTTAATGAATAGAAAATATACTTTAGAAGAATTTATAAATAGAATTAAAGTAATCAAAAATCTAAGGGAAAATATGAATATAACAACTGATGTAATAGTTGGTTTTCCAGAAGAATCTGATGAAGATTTTAACTCTGGAATAGATGTATTAAAACAAATTGGTTTTACCAAGCTTCATGTATTTCCTTATTCTATGAGAAGTGGTACTAAAGCATCAGAAATGAAGCAAGTTGATGAGAGAATAAAAAAAGAAAGAGTGAAAAAACTTCTTATGATATCTAAAGAATTAGAAATCAATTATATGACTAAATTTATAGATAAAAAAGTAGAGGTTTTAATAGAAACAAATAATGGTAAATATGCACTTGGTCATACTACTAATTATCTGCATGTTAAAATATATAACTGTAATTATAAAAGTGAAGATATAGTTGAAGCTCATATAATAGAATGCTCCTATCCATTTTTAATTGGTGAAGTAAATGGAAGATAAAAATGATATTGTAGATTTTTTTAAAGAAAAGAAAAAATTTGAAATAAAGTATAAAAATAAACGAATAAGAAATAAAGATAAAGCTATTAAATTTTTAAATACATTTAATAATTTTAATGAATTATTTTATGCATATTATTTTGGTATTTCTAATGAATTAATGATAGATGATGAAATATTTAATTTGATAAACAAAAAGATTAATTATATAAAAAATTCAGATTATGATACGTATAAATGCCTTTTTTATTATGGATACGGTTATGAATGTAGTAAAACACATAATGATGAAATAATTTTTAAAAGTATGGAAATAGCAAAAAAAATTGATTCTTTAGAATATACTTTTTCTCTATTTGATGGTATTTTTTTTGAAACAGTTATTCCTTTTAACAAATATTATGAACTGTTTGAATATTATAAATATAATTTAGATGTTAAAGTAAAATTAATTTATAGGTATTGTAATGATTATAAAAGAGAAAAAAGTGATTATGAAATAATTAAAATGTTAAGTACTTTAGGCGATGAATGCATAAAAAAGTATTGGTCATTTTTTATAAATAGTGAAGTTTTTAGCTTTAAATTGTATAATTACTTAGTTCAATGTGGAGTTAATAAAGAAGAATTAGATAAGAAATTTGAATATGAATTAAATCATAAAGAACTATATGATGATAGATATAAAGAATTATATGATTTGCGTATAGAAAATTTAAAACTTAGAATTGAAGAATTAAAAAAAGAAATTGATAAGATAAAATAAAATTATTTAACTCTTTTTAATGCATTTTTAACGTGTTTTAAATGAAGAAAAGTTACAATTAATATATTTGCACTAATTGCAAATAAAAAGCCGTATATATCCATAAAATAAACTCCTAAAAAAAGAATAATGCTTCTTACTATAATAGATATAGTATTATCTATCATTATATATTTGGATAAATTAATTGATTGAAGTACACTAGCTAAAGGTGCTTGTAAATAATAAATCATAAAAAATGGTCCTAGAATTTTAATGTAATTATATCCTTCCTTAGTATTATAAATTATATTTAAGAATTCTTTAGGAAATATCATTAAAAAAAATGTTATAGGAATTCCAATTAATAAAGAATAAATACAAGCTTGTTTAGTCTTTTTTATAACATAATTAATTTTATTTTTAGCAAATGCATTTGATATTACAGGCAATAGTGCACTACTAATTGCATTTGTAAAGAATCCAGGCAAAAGAAGAAGAGGCATAACATATCCTTCAATAATACCATATTCTTTAACAATACTTGTACTTGGCATTCCTTTAATTATAAATGGTAATGTTATTAAAATAGGCTCAAAAAAATATCCTATTGACCCAATTAGCCTTCCTCCTGTTGTTGGAATTGCTATTCTAAATATATCTTTTACATTTTCTTTATCTGGAATTATGTCTTTTTTATTAAGCTTAACTTTATTAGGAATAAATAAAAATAATACTAATATCGAGGATAATTCGCTTATCATGTTTATTCCAATTAATCCTGATACTGCAAGTATAAGACTTTTTTCTAAAAACTTAGGAATAATTAATATTATTAAAATCATTCTTATAATTTGTTCTGAAATATTTGAAACTACATGTGGTATCATTTTTTGTTTTCCAAAGAAGTATCCTCTTATAATACTTGATAATGAGTCAAATGGTAATACAATTGTTATGGCAATTATAGGGTATAAGCATCTATAATCATTTAAAAGTTTTATTGATAAAGTTGGTGCAATAATTAAAATAATTAATATTAATATAATATTAATCATCAAAGAAAAAGGTATTATCGATAATATCAAGTTTCTATTGTTATGAGTATCATCTGATACAAGTTTACTAATCGCAATTGGAAATCCTAACTGAGATAATGTCATAAACAAGGAAAAAGTAGGGAAAACTAACATATAAAGACTAATTCCTTCCGTGCCTACAACTCTTGTCATTACTATTCTAATAAGCATTCCAAGTATTTTAGTCAATGCTCCACCTATAATTAATATAATAGTTGATATTAAAAATTTTTCTTTTTTCATAGTCAACTAATTATATGTTTTGTACATTGAAAAATTCAAAATAAAAACAATGAATATTCATTGCATTAAAGAAAATATGATACTATTGCCGCAACCGATGAGCCAATCATTGCAAGTAATAATATAATTGTTACTATTTTTATAACTTTTTTATTCATCATTACACCTCTAGATAATTATATATTAATTATAATAAAAAGTAAAATGTTTTGTCATAAATTGTTTTTCATAATTTGTTTATTTATCAGTAATATTAATTAGGTGATATAAATGAATAAAACAATATACAATGCAAAAAACATGCTTATTAAACAAAAAAAAATTTACGTATTTTTAATTACATTAATTTTAATAGGAATAATATCAGGCATAGTTTTTATATTTTTTTTAAATAAAGCTGATAAGACAACAGTTATTTCTAATGTAGAAACTTTTTTTAATCAAGTAAAAATAAAAGGAGGAATAAATTACTCTAAATCCATACTAAATACAACATTAAGCAACATAATATACATTTTATTATTATGGTTACTTGGTATATCTGTAATTGGCTTTCCTATAATAATCGGAATATTATTTATAAAAAGCTTTATATTAGGATTTTCTATATCAAGTATTATATTGACTTATGGTTTCAAAGGTGTGTTGTATGCCTTCTTATATGTTTTTCCTCATCATATAATATTTATTATTATTATTCTATTATTAAGCTTTTATTCTTTATCTTTTTGCTATAAATTATTTAATCATTTATTCTTAAAAAAATTTATATCTTTTAGAAATAGTATGAATAAATATATAAAAATACTTATAATATGTTTAGTTAGTTCATTAGTGCTTAGTGCTTATGAAGTATTTATATCCACTTATTTTATTAAACTTTTTACTTTACTTATAAAATGATGTATAATTAATCTTGGTGATATGTATGAAGAGAGTTGTTATCGGTATGAGTGGCGGAGTAGATAGTAGTGTTGCCGCAATTTTATTAAAACAGCAAGGATATGAAGTTATAGGTTTATTTATGAGGAATTGGGATAGTTCAGTTAATAACGACTATTTAGGAAATCCTAATTTAAATAATAATATATGTCCACAAGAACAAGATTATAATGATGCAATGGAAGTTTGTAAGAAAATAGGAATAGAACTCCATAGAGTTGATTTTGTTAAAGAATATTGGGACAATGTATTTAATTATTTTTTGGAAGAATTAAAACTTGGGAGAACACCTAATCCAGATGTTATGTGTAATAAATATATTAAATTTGACTGTTTTGTTAATGAAGCAAAAAAATTAGGCGCTGATTTTATCGCGACAGGTCATTATGCCAAAATTAAAGATGGAAAGCTTTATAAATGCTTAGATTCTAATAAAGATCAAACTTATTTCTTATCCCAATTATCTGGTGAACAACTTAAAAACGTACTGTTTCCTTTAGGAGATATTGATAAACCAACTGTTAGAAAGATTGCTGAAGAGTATGGTCTTATTACTGCTAACAAAAAGGATTCTACAGGGATTTGTTTTATTGGCGAGAGAAACTTCAAAGAATTTTTAAAAAACTATTTACCAAATCAAGAAGGCGAAATTGTTAATATTGAAACCAATAAAGTAGTAGGTAAACATATTGGTTTAATGTATTATACAATAGGTCAAAGAAGAGGATTAGACATAGGCGGTAATAAGGAAAGACTATTTGTTGTAGGAAAAGATTTAAATAAAAATATTTTATATGTTGCTCTAGGAGATGACAATGAATTCTTATACTCAGACAGTTGCATAGTTGATAATATTAATTTTAATTGTGATATTAGACCGAATAAGTGTAGTGCAAAATTTAGATATAGAGCAACTGATTATCCAGTGGAACTTGAATATATAAATAGTAATGAGATTCTTGTTAAATATGATAAAATTAAATCTGTAACACCTGGCCAAGCATGTGTATTTTATTATGATGATCAATGCATTGGTGGAAGTATTATAAAAGAAGTAAGAAAGAATAATGAAAAACTATGGTATTTACTATAACTGTCAAATAGACACTTTTTAGTTGCTAATTTACGCTTGTACAATGTAAACAAAAATGATAAAATTAGGATGTAAGAAAGGTGGATTTATTATGAATGAAAGAATTAATTTTGTATTAAACGAAATAGGAATATCAAAGGTCAGATTATCTAAATATTTAGGTGTTTCAAGACAAATGCTTTATAATTATTTATCATATGACAACGATAAAGAATGGCCTAGAGAAAAGTTAAATAAATTATTTGAACTTTTAGGTGTTAAAAACGAAAGAGAATTAAATAAAATTAAGATTGACGGTAATTATATAGTTGAAGTTGAATCTAAACTAAATGATGGTGTTAAAGCAACTACTGAAAGAGAAGTTTTAAATGATTTGAGAGGATTTAATAGAAAAGAACAAGAAATACTAACCGATATAATCAATTTACTTAAAGAAAAATTATCAGAAGATAAAACGAAAGAAACATATAATGCATATACATATTTATATCATTTTTTGCAATCTTTAGATAATTCAAAAGAGTTAAAATATATTTTAGCGTATGTCTCAAAATCAATGGGATTTACTAATCCAAATGAATTTTTATTTAATCCGGATCAGCAGTTTGTTTTTGAAAGTATATTATTTTCTGCAATGACTATTTATAATAATGGTAGTGCATCTAAATTAAAATTAGGAGAGTCCCACAAGAGATTTGAAGAAGATATAGAACAAAAAAAAGAAGAAACATTAAGCAGAACTCAAGAGCTTAATACTGCGAAAGTTCAGGCTTTAAAAGAACTTGGTTATACTGAAATCAACGAAGGAAATGCTAAAGAAGTATTGCAAAAAATTGTTGAAATACAATCTAGAAAAGTGTAGAGTAGGGGATATTTGTATAAATATTAAACTGCTCTTTTTTATTAATTAATAGTAAATCCAGCTTATTTAATACATTATAAAACAGAAGAGCTTAATTTCCCAATTCCGATACCTTTGAAGTCTTGCCGTGGTTATTATAGATATTTAACACATAAAGATAACCCAGAAAAATATCAATATAATGAAAAAGATATTGAAACTTTAAATGCATTTGATGTTACAACAATATGAATTATGGAATGTTGCTAGTAATCATACAGTTTTCTTTGATAGATATATCCAAAGTAATAGATATTCTTTAAAGGAAATCAACGAAAAGAAAACTATCCTATCAACTTCCGATAATTGATATTATGTTGCCTTTGATATATTTTCTCAATATTATATTTAGTATTTAAACTATGCGTATAATGTAATATGTTTGTCATAGCAATAAGTCATTTCCTATTAAAATATTGTGTTGATAATTGCATTATACTGAACTTATTTTTTTACTATATATATAAGTATCTCACATTAATGTAACGCTACATAATGTAATGCATAAATTGCCTAATTATTATTTTATAACTTCTTGTTAACATTTTTATATTGCACAAATGTTAATATTTTGCATCTAATATGAATAGTTGTTCATCTATTAACTTCTCGATGCATTATTTTCAAATATAATGTTTTAATTTTATGATTACTAGAAGAAAAATTTCAATAAAAAATAGAGTAGGACTGATACCTACTCTATTTTAATTGATCTAAAAAGCTTTTACCGATGCCTGGATTTATTACATCAAAATTGTCTGCAATTGTTGCACCTACATCAGCCATTGTATCTAAAATTGGTAATTTAGATGGATTTAAAAAACATCTATTATATACAATAACTGGAACATTTTCTCTAGTGTGATTATTATTAAATGTAGGATCATTTCCATGATCTGAAGTTATAATAAATAGATCATTATCTTCAAGTTTATTTAGTATTAATGGTATTTCAACGTCCAATTCTTCGATTGCTTTTGCATATCCTTCCACATCTTTATTGTGGCCATATAATGTGTCAAAATCACTTAAATTAATCATACAAAGACCTGTGAAGTTTTTTTCCATGATATCCATTAATTTATTTATTGCTTCTGTATTACCGTTATTTGATTTAATTACTTTTGTAATACCTTCCCCATTGAATAAATCATTTATTTTTCCAATAGAAATTACACTATAGTCTTTATCCTTTAAAGAATTTAAAATACTTCTGGCAGGAGGTTTTACTGTATATTCAAATTTTTCACTAGTAAAGTGATATTTACCATTTTTACCGGTAAACGATTTTGCTATAATTCGGGCTATTTTAAAATTATAATTCATTGTAATTTGCCTTATAATTCTTGCATATTCATTTAACTTTACAAAGGGAATAATATCTTCATGTGCAGTTATTTGTAATGTTGAATTATACGAAGTATAAAGTATAAGCGATCCATATTCAACGTGCCTATCACCAAGTTCTTCAAGAATATCTTTTCCATCATTTGTAGATACTTTGTTACCTATTATTCTTCTATTAATGGAATGTTCTATTCTATCAATTAATTCTTGAGGGAACCCCTTATCAGAATATATTTCAAATGCCTCATAGTTTTCAATTCCAACAAGTTCATAGTGCCCAATTAAACTATCTTTTCCTGCATTTTTTGGTCTAGCAATTGTATAATATGCATCCACATCTTTATTTTCGTCCATATTAATAGTATTAAATATTCCTAACTTTTGTAAGTTAGGGATAAACAAAGGGCACTTATCATTAATATTTTTTAGTGTATTAACACCATTATCTCCGTATTTTGATGCATCGATTGATTCCCCTACTCCAAGTGAATCTAAAACCATTAAAAACACTCTTTTAAATTTCATTATAATCTCTCTCCTCTATTTACTACTTCTCGGATGATATTTATTATAATCCTCTTTAATTCTATTATTTGATATATGAGTATATATTTTAGTTGTTGCAATATCACTATGACCTAATAATTCTTGAATACTTCTTAAATCTGCTCCATATTCTAACATATGTGTAGCAAAACTATGTCTTAGAGTATGTGGTGATATATCAACCTTTATATTTTTTTCATTTAACAATCTTTTAATTATTTTGAAAAAACTAAATCTACTAAGTTTTCCTCCTAATTTATTTAAAAAAAGATAATCAGATCTTTTATTATTAGTAAGTTTAGTTCTTTCATTTAAGTATTTTTCTAAATGAAAAATTACATACTCCCCTATTGGTACTATCCTTTCTTTGTTTCCTTTACCAATACATCTAACTATACAATTTTCTATATCAATATCAGACAATTTTAAATTAAGTAGCTCACTAATTCTTAGACCAGTACCATACAACAATTCTAACATAGCTTTATTACGATAGTCAAATGGAGTATTACATTCGATATTCAATAGCCTATCTACTTGTTCAACTGACATTACCTTTGGCAATGCTTTTCTAAGCTTTGGTCTTTCTATTGACTCAGCAACATTTATACTTATTATACCTCTTTGAAATAAATATTTATGATAATTTTTTATAGTTGTTAATTTTCTTGCAATAGACGTAACCGTATAATTATTATTCTTTAGATATTTTAGATATTCTTCAATATCTTCTACTTTAATATTATTAATACTATTTACTTTCTTTTTTGATAAATAATCATTATATTTAATTAAATCTTTTTTATAAGAATTTATTGTATTTTTGGATAATCTTTTTTCAAATGTAATATAGTTTATAAAATCGTCAATTTCATCTTTCATATGTCACCTTTAATTCAAATAAATATTAACATAACTCTTTATTTTTTACAAGCATTTATAGCATTCTAGATAGATATATAAATAATATTATGGTAAAATAAATATAGAAAAAGGTGATACTATGAATAAACCACTTGCTATATTGTTAGCGCCTAAATCATTAAACGAAGTTTATGGCCAAAAACATTTAATTGGAGAAGGAAAAATATTATATAATATGGTTAAATCTAATAAATTATTTTCAATGATATTATATGGGCCTCCAGGTATTGGCAAGACATCAATTGCTAATGCTATTATAAATGAACTAGATTGTCATCATCGATTTTTAAATGCTGTATCAAATAATAAAAAAGATATAGAATCAGTTATAGAAGAAGCTAAATTATATGATGGATTAATACTTGTCATGGATGAAATACACAGACTAAACAAAGATAAACAAGACATATTATTGCCAGCTTTAGAAAGCGGACTAATCACATTGATAGGGATGACTACATCTAATCCTTATTATAAAATTAATCCAGCTATTAGAAGCAGATGTCATATATTTGAATTAAAATCACTTAATGAAGATGATATAATAAAAGCATTAAAAAATGCGTGTAAAACTCAATATTTAGAAGGACTTAATATTGATGATGCCACAATTAAGTATATTGCAATATTATCAGGGAATGATCTTAGGTATGCATATAATCTGCTTGATTTAGCCTACTCTACTACAACAAATCATATTGTTAATGAAGAAGTTATAAAAGAAATTAATTCAAAACCTGTAATATATCATGATAATGATGAATCGGGTCACTTTGATTTGTTAAGTGCTTTTCAAAAGTCAATTAGAGGAAGTGATGTCGATGCATCGCTTCATTATTTAGCACGGCTAATAGCTGTCGGAGATTTAGATAGTATTTATAGAAGAATGAGTGTTATAGCATATGAAGATATAGGTCTTGCTAATCCGAGTATAGGACCAAAAGTTATGGCTGCTATTAATGCTGCTGAATTAGTTGGATTGCCTGAAGCTAGAATTCCTCTTGGTACTATTGTTACCGAAATGGCTCTATCACCTAAATCTAATACCGCTCATATAGCACTTGATGTTGCTCTATCTGATGTTGAAAGTGGTAAAGCTTTTGAAATTCCTAATAATATTAAGCCTTCTTCTTCTGAATATAAATATCCTCATGATTATCCTGGTAATTATGTTAAGCAACAATATTTACCTAATAATCTCAAAAATAAAAAATATTATATTCCGAAGAACATAGGTTATGAAGCTAATATTAAAAAAGTATATGATAAAATTGAGCAAATAAAAAAAGGTGATTAGCACTCAAAATCATCTTTTTCTTTACTTAAATTTAAATCTTCATTACTATCATCTAACGCATTCTTTTCATACATATCATTAACTACATAAATATATTTATTACTAAATTGAACTAAAGTTAAACAAGATTCACATATTGTTGAATATTCAAAAGATGGTCTATATTTAATTAATTAATTGATTGATAACAAGTAAAGACAAGCTTTATTTGTATAAATATTATAATTGCATACTAAAAGTATAGGGTCTAGATGAATGAACTTCACTCGCCCTTTTTTTTTTTTTGATGCCTACAAAACGGTGTTCACATCTAATTTGAAGAGTTTTAATATATTAATTTTCTTGTTGTTTTT
>JAQXRJ010000064.1 GCA_029218465.1 bacterium
ACATAGAAATATATAATACATTAGCTTATTATAAAGATAAAAGGGTGGTTGATTTAGCTTTCAAATTAGCCGAAACAGCAAATTATAAAATAGCAATACATATGTTAATGACAAATTATAAAAAAGAATATAAAGATATTATTATTTCATTATATAAAAAGGTTAATTTCTCGTTTAATTCATATGAATCTTTAACAAACAAAGCTATTGATTTTATGATGAATAAAAAGAAAGATATGCCAGATGAAATATTATATATTACTTATTATAATGATTATTGTGCTTTTAATAGAGAGTATATTGTCAAATGTATGAATAAGAGAAACCTATTAACTGAATCTATAAAAGAAGAATTAAAATATGATTCAGATTATGAAATAAGGAAGTACGCTAATAGATTTATTAAAAAAGTTGGTGATGTAAAATGATAGAAAAACATTATAATAGAAAAATAATAATGGCTATTTTTTATGTCATTGGTTTTGTGTTGATTATATTTGGTGGATGTTTTTCTATATATACAATTACAATTGAATCATGGAAATTGGTTGGGATGACATTACTTGTTGTTGCAGCAGGTCTTTTGCTATTAATAGGTATATTTAATAAACATAATGACGTAACTGTCGATTATAAAAGTAAAGAAACAATACTATTTAATAAATACGTATTATCTTTTGAAGATGAACTTTCTGCCCCCACAACATTATCTATTTGACAATAATGAAAAATATAATTAAAACCAATTAAACAAAATGTTTACCTATGTGGGAAAAATGATAGAATCATTTCCAATAACATATGAGGAAATTGAATTTAGCTGTTTTCCTATTTTGGGATTAGGAAAATATTGGTTTTATTATAATATTAGAGCAGAAGTTTTAATGGTTGATGGTCAAAAACTAATCTTGTTGCCAAGATATATTATTTCTGGGGATGGATATTTAGATTTGTTAAGTTATGAAACAAATTTATTTTTTGAAGAAGATGCTTTCAGAGAATATAAGGAATTATTTAGTTCTGCATTTGTTACAAAAACTGATATTAATGAATCATTTTATTTGTGTGAACTTTATGATTATTCAATAGTTGCATCTATTATAGCCAATTAATTTAAAAGATATTAAAGGGAGGTGTGTTCAAAAATGAAAAAATTATTAATATTATTTTGTTTAATGCTCATTATTTGTCTTTCAAGTTGTAGTAATTCTAATTACAACATATACGAAATGAAAATAAATAATGATCCTGTAAACGAAAAGATAATGAATGAATATGTATCTAGCGATGATGATTATACAAAATTACTAGAAAATACTCCTAACTTAATGTCATATCTTTATAATGTAACACCTAAAGCATTAAAGAAAAAATGTGCTATTTATAGATTCTCATATAATGAATACGGTAAACTTGGTGGAGAAACTTTTTTAGTTTATGAAGATCAAGTATATCAATTAGGTACAGCGTTTGGAGGATATGGAGTAACAGAATTTGCATATATAGATACAAAAAAATAAAATATATTATACTTCATTTTTTCAGCAGGTATTGGCATTCATAGAAGTGCGATAGGAGCTTTTGACTTCGATACAAAAAATTTGAGTTACTATAATCCAGAATTAACTGAGGATCCTTTTAATCAACCTTTTTCAGGAGCAGAAGATATAGCATTCTATATTTCAGAAGGATATCTTGGAATATGTGAAGCAACAATATTTTGGAAATCAAATGATACATTTGAAGTAGATATTATTAAATGTGAAAATATAATTTACCATATAAAAGCAGTTGATTTCATTCCAATTAATGAGTAAAAGTAGGAAACCACTTATGAAAAAATATTTATTATTAATTTTTACAATGTTTTTCTTAGTAGCATTAACATCTTGTGATATAAATAAATATGAAGAAAATACATGGTATAATTTAAAAGAATGTTTAGTAGAAGATTTACCTGTAATTCAAAATGTTGAGTATGTAAAAAAGAACGATAAAGATGTTTATTTTTATATGAATAGCAATGATTATAATTCATATGTTAATATTAATTATCTAAAATCACAAAATTTTAAATATTTAGGAACAAAAG
>JAQXRJ010000065.1 GCA_029218465.1 bacterium
TGAATTGCAGGAAATTCCGCATCAGGAGAAAAACCGGAGACTACTTTTGGTTTCTCCTTTTTCATGTAGTACTCCATGCCTTTCCACTCTGTCTCCTCGTCAAGCCCCAGAATGACCCGGATGGACTTTGTCGGCTCAAACCCCGCCTGTTTAAGAGCTTTCATTGCGTAATACCCCGCAATAAAAGGCCCCTTATCATCGATGGTTCCCCTGCCGTACATTTTGCCCCCATCTATTTCGGCAATGAAAGGATCCGTCTTCCAGTTGGAAAGATCTCCTGCAGGAACCACATCCAGATGTCCTACAACGGCCACGACGTCTTCCGTTTTTCCTTTAAACTCAATGTGTCCGCCGTAATTGTCCGCATTTTTCACATCAAATCCGTCCCGTATACCCATTTCCAGAGCAAAGTCAAGGGCTCGCTGAACTTCCTTACCGAAAGGAGAGTCACCATCAGCTTCGGACACGATACTTGGAATAGCCACAATCTCCTTCAGCGTCCGAAGCATTTCTTCCCGGTTATCTTCAATTATTTGCAAATAGTCTTTCATTTCATTAACCCCTTATAAGTTTTATCCCAAATATATCTGTCCAAGAAGAAGTACTATGCCGAGGACAGTCAAAATGCCAAGCAGCGGGAAGATAAACTTCAGCCACTTGTCGTAGGTAACGTCTACCAGTTCCAGTGACGGCAGTATCATGCCTGTAGGTGTAATGAAAGTAATAATACCGAGACCGTAAATGTATGCAGATACTACTACCTCTCTTGGAATACCCACTACGTCAGCAAGAGGCGCCATGATAGGGATGGACATTAAAGCCAGGCCTGATGAGGAATTTACGAAGAATCCCAGTATTACGAAAACCAGCATCATAAGAATAATGAAAATTGCCGGAGGCATTCCCGCCACTGCGCTTGACAATCCATATAGAATTGTCCCGGAAATATTTCCCGCATCCAGAAGCAGACTTACCGCTCTGGCAACGCCGCAGATAAGAGCAACGCCGATAAGCTCGGAAGCCCCGTTTACAAATTCTCTTACAATTGCTTTTTCTCCGATACCCCCGATGATTCCAATCAGAATTCCCGATACCAGGAAGAGCTCTGCCATTTCTCCGAACCACCAGCCCTGAGAAGATACTCCCCAGATCATTATTACGAATGATAAGAGGAAAATAACCAGACATATCTTCATTCTGGCTGTAAATTCCGGAATATTGGTTAAGTCAGCAGCGGAAAATCGTTTTTCGATGTACTCTCTGCTCTCAAAGCTCAGAGATTTAGAAGGATCAGCTTTGACTTTCTTGGCATATTTAAGAATGTAAAGAACAACGATGATGATGCCTAAAACAAGGCCCACAAGCCTGAATACTATACCGTTTGTAAAGCTTACGCCGGCAGCGTAAGAACCAAGCACTACTGAGAAAGGATTTACTGTAGAAAACATGCAGCCTATGCTGGAGCCCGCGTAGATGGCAGCAACTCCTGTAATAGCATCATAGCCTGCTGCAATGAAGATTGGTATAAGAACCGGATAGAAGGCAATGGTTTCTTCACACATGCCGAAGGTAGTACCTCCAAGAGCGATTAAGAAAGTTACCACAAAAATAATGATCTGCTCTCTTCCCTTGCATGCTTTCGACAAAGCGCCTATCCCCGCATTAAAAGCGCCCATGTAGTTCAGTATGCCTATACAGCCGCCGATCATAAAGATAAATACAATTATGTCTACAGCGTCATACATACCGTCAATTGCCGAATAAAGGAAATCTTGCAGACCTTGAGGTGAGGCTTCTACTTCCGTATATGTACCCGAGATTGCCATCGGTTTATATATGGTTCCGTCAAGAAAACTGTCAAGATGAGCAGTGATGCCGAATTTGTCCAGCGTTTCCTGAGTCGCCTCGTAATATTCCTGACTTCCGTCAGCTGCCGAAGTAACAACGAATTGTCCTGCGTCCTCGTCATAAGCAAAGGTGTCGTAGTTTCCTGCCGGAATAATCCATGACAGAATAGCTGCAATCAGTACGACGATAAAGCAGATGCTGAAAGCAGAAGGAAATCCCCTCTTTTTCTTTTCTTTTGCCATTTCAGTAATACCTCCTTAATGAAATTGTTCGACAAAATGTGTTAATTTTTTCACATTTTCATATTCATTTTATCACGATATTACTATTATTGCAACATGCATTTTTCGATTTTATCTGACAACATTAATGTATGATTTCCGTCTGAATTTTTAGCCAGGCCGCCGTTTCCTCATCAAGCAGCGGCTGAAGCTTTTCATCTACCGCCCGGTGATACCGGTTGAGCCAATCTTTTTCCGTCTCCGACAGCATCTCAGGCAGAATAGCCTCCCTTTCCCACGGACACCAGGTTATGGGCTCAAACTCCAGCATGCCATCCTTTCCTCTTACGCAGAGAATTTCATTTTCCAGCCTTATGCCGTACTGACCTTCAAAATACAGTCCCGGTTCATCGCTGGTTATCATGCCCTCTCTGATTATGCTGACGCCTCCAAGAGGGCTGATTTTGTTTGGTCCTTCGTGAACACTGAGAAGATGACCTACCCCGTGACCTGTGCCGTGGTTAAAGTCAAGACCCTCATTAGCAAGGGGCTTCCTAACGATTTTGTCAAGCTGCGCTCCCGTGGTTCCCTCAGGGAAACGAGCAGATGCAAGGGCTATATGACTTTTGAGCACCAGGGTGTAGTTGGTTTTCATCTCTTCCGTCAGAGGACCAAGCGCGATGGTTCTGGTGATGTCGGTAGTTCC
>JAQXRJ010000066.1 GCA_029218465.1 bacterium
GACAGTACAAAGAGTAAATAATAAAGTATATAGTGGAGAAAAACTATATAAACATTTTTTACCAGAATGTATGTGTTTTGATGAATTTACCTATAAAAAAAGAGTTATGGCTTTTAACATTTGCGATGCAAAAACATTTGATTTAGTGGAAAATAGAAAATTAGAAAATTTAATCAAATATTTTAGATATTATAGTATAGAATGCTGACAAAAAGTAAAATAAAATAATTATCGATCATTTTCATATATATAGTTAATAAGCAAAAGTTTAAATAAAACTAGAATTAAAGCTATGAAAGATAATAAAGAAAATTATAGAAAATTTAAAAGATATTGGAGATTATTTTTAACTTCTAGATTTGACTTAGATTGTTCTAGTTGGAAAAAATATTTATGTTTTAAAAATTTAATGACTGAAGTTGATATTGTTGATTATTTATTAGAATTAGATTCTGAGTTAAAAGCTTCTTATAACTTATATCAAAGTATTTTATATGCTTTACAAAATAAGAATTATCAATTATTAGAAAATATTTTAAATTCTGATTTTAAAAATGTTTCTAAATATCTAAAAACATCAGTTAATACTTTAGAAAAATCTTATAATAATAGCAATATGGAAAGATATAATAATAACTGTAAACTCATTAAAAGAATTGCTTTTGGGGTTAGAAACTTTAGAAATTTTAATGCTAGTATTCTAATTGTTACTAATTATTTTCGTAAACCAAAAGAAGTGACAAATTTTCATTCATCACCCTTTAATGTTTAAGAACTGTTCTTTTTACTAGTTATTATTTTCAAATTTTACGTTTGTACCATCAAATTTATATATATTAGGTATCATTATTGTCTTTTCTTTAAGTAGATTTTCTTGATTAATATCAAGTGATTGTTCTATTGTTGGACTAATATTAACCATTACATATCTACTATTGATATTATCTATAAATTTAGATGCACTTTCATTATCTTCAGTAAAAATAGATGAACAATATTTTGAACTATTATAGTTAATACATGTTATAGCTTCATCAATATCTTCAACAAATATTGCATTTTCTGCTTTAATTTTTAAATTATTGTTTATATAGATATTTACATACAAATTTTGCATTAAATTTTTCTTGATAAACTCAATATTTTTTAATGAATCTATGTATATATCATAATTTTGATAACCCGAAACAATAGTTTCGGTAGTACATTCTTTCAAGTATTTATTGATAAATTCATTATTTCCAATAATTACAGTCTTATTTATAGATTTGAAATTATAAAAAAATTCATTTGAACGCAACGTTACAGAATGTTGAAACATTTCTTTCTTTAAATTTTCTTTTTCAAGAATTGTTTGTACTATATTTATTAACAATCCATTAGTTTCACTCATATAACCATTATAAGCAAAAATCATTGTATTGTGTGTAAGTAGCCCTAATAATATCATTTCTAACATAGTATATGTATTACCATCAAACATAACTAATACAATACCTAGTTTGGTGTATAATTTAGAATTAAGAAGTTGATTATTCATTAGAAAAATTTCAGCTTTTGATTTAATTAAAGGCTCTTTATTTTCATACTTCTTTAATATCTTATCTATCAAATTATTTTCTAATTTAAAACCATTTTTGTTATTTAAATCTCTTATATTCGTACTTTCAAATAATTTAATATTCTCCCTTATTGCTTTTGAAAAATTTGAAACTAATACTTTTTCATAATTATATTTATTATTTCTATTTGCTATTATAGCATTAGTTATTATATTTTTAACACTATCTTGATTCATGTTATAATCCCCTTTCTTTATCAATTTCTGTTGTTAAATTCCTAGCCTTATTAAACATTTCTCGTTGTTCTTGACTCAAACTATCTATATTAAATTCCTTATCTTTAACACCAATTTGTTCCATTGCCATTCTTATTTGCATTGCAACTTTATCAGATATATCAATTTGTTGTCCATTATTATCAAATGAAGTATTATACAAGACATCTCCAACTATTATTTCTTCATCTGTTGTATCATAAATTATAGCAAAGTTAGCATTCATTATTATTCTTGTTGTTTCAGGATTCAAACCATAATTATATGCAATATCTGAAACAATTTTTTCTGTTTCATCTGATTGAGATCGTACAGAATAAATATCTCCTTTTGTTGCACGTTCTAAGCTCTGCAACATCAATAAATCTAGTAGCTTTGTATTTCCATTATCGTGTATTACAAACTCATCAGAATATATTGCTGGAACTTCATAATCAGATGTAATAACATCCTGATCTCCCGCTACAATATATTGTCCTTTAATGTGATCATCATTATACAAATAGTGACTTTGGTCAATTGGTGATATATAAGGTAGTGGGTCAACTAACTTACCAGAATCTTTAACAGCATTTCTCATCAAAGATTCTGCAATATCATTATAACCTATTCCCACAGTAACTTTTCCCAATTTTAATGCTTCATATTGTTCCTCAGTTATTTTTCCTTTAGCAAGTAATTCCTTAAATTCCACTTTGTCCTTTTCCATTAGTTCTTGTGCTGCTCGTTGATATAATGCATATATAGTATCAGTTAACTGCTCTCTACTTATTCCGTTTTTGCCAGCATTAATAAAGGCTTTTATTGGAATCTCAATATTATCAAAACATAATACATTTTTATTTCTCCATACCCAACTTTGAGCTATAGGTCTTCCTTCTTTATCTTTAATATAAAATACCCTTCCTGTTTTATCTACTGCACTATGTGTCATACATGACTCTGCAGCATTACCTAATTCTTGACAGCAATTCGTTAATTTACCAATAACTAATGCCATTGGGTCATCTAATCTTAACATTTCGCAAATATATTCTTCAGTTTCAAAATGGACTCTAGGAATAGTGCTAAATACTCTCATTTTAGCATAATTATAAATTTGTTGTAATCTTTCAAATGCTTGCTGATTATATCCACGATTCGAAACTTTTTTCGCAAGTATAATATTACCTGTCTGCACATTAGTATAACTACTAGGCTTTACAAATTCCATTGCTAAATTCAATGTTAACACCAAATTACTATTCTCGGCTCTTATTTCAGACCATTGTTTTTGCATAGAACTAATATATGATATATATTCATCAGAAGAAAGTATAGTATCCATATGTTTTAATATAAAATCTCTAAAAGTAGGTTCATATTTCATTTCAAAAGCACCAAATAATTTATGTGCTTTATCAGGTGTTAATATTGTTGAAACATTTGCATCTTCCATAATACTTCTCAAAGTTTGAACTGCATCCTTATTTCGTTGAGAATCGATTTTTAATGAGAATATGCCTTCTTCAGATTGCATATAACATTGTTGTATCAATTCTAATTGTTTATTGTAAGCTTCTACCATCTCTGAATTAGGATTATCTCCTAATGATGATATCTGTTTTTGTATAAAATCTATCATTTTTTGCATATCTTGTGATGATAGCTTTTCAGGAATACCAGAAAATAATTGCATTATTTTTTTAAATCCAGCCATATCATCATCAAATACTCCAAAACACATACTAGCCTTTAATAATACAGTCTTTGAATATTCATCAATATTATGTCTATCAATACTCATTATTTGTTCCCATTTTTTTCTAGAACCAACAAAAGAATCTGATCGTTCAACAGGAAATTCTTTCATAACAAAGTGAGGTGGAACATATGTATGTTTGTCATACCAAGCAGTCAAAACATCAAATTGGTTTTCAATTAACATTTGCATAACAGATGAAGGGTTTTTCATTCCTATTATTAATGCTTCTTGCTCTCCATATTTTTCAAATAACTGTTCTAAACCACTAATCCCCACACCACTTTGTTGAAGAAATAATAACACATTTTTTCCTTCAAGACAAGGAATCCAATTCTTATGTTGTTTTAAAATTTCAAATGTTAAAGGTCTATTTGAAGGATAGTTATATAAAACTTCTTTTAATTCAGCGGGAGCATTTTCAGCTAGGAACAATTCTGGATGCTCACTTTTAAAACTTTGTGGTAGTGTTCTTAAATCAAAGCGTATACACTTACTTTTAACAAGCATATCATAAATGTACTTATTTATTTGTTGCTCGTAATCATCACCACTTATTTGGGAGACAAATTCTTCCAGTTTATAAGTTACAGTATAACTTAACATTTCTAATATAGCCTCTCCATATTTAGAAAATATATCTAAATATTTGTTACTTCCAACTTTTTGATAAATCACATTAGCATATTTTGCCATTTTTTGTAGCAATGTGTGACTTCCATAAGATCTATCTAATATCATATTATTTCTTCTATTAAATTCAACTATATTTTCAAAACCACATCTTTGAATAAAATCTCTTAAACTAGCCTCTTTAAAAATTTCTTCAATAGGAACATATTGAGAAAAAGAATATAATTCATCTAAATTATAACTGCTTATCCCATAATAGCTATTCAATGCATATCGTATTGAATCAGATATTATATCTGGTAGTTCTTCTTGTTGTATTATTTGTACTTTTTGTTCAATGTTATCAGCATTTTCTGCTAAATAATTTCTAACTATTTCATCATATTCTCTTGGAACTTGTTCAAAAAACTTACGAACATCTATAAACATTTGGTGTCTATTATTTAATTGTTGTTTATTTGTTAGATTCATTTTAATTTTTTTAACCATATTGTTAACAAAGGAAACCAAATTATTATTAACAGTTCTTTTATTTTTTTCAATCATATTGTCATTAAACGAAATCGAATTATTATTAACAGACATTTGTTCTTCAGCATCGTAATCAAAGGTTTCTGTTTTTGAATTAGAAGACTCAGTTGTATCAACATTGTTTTCTGTTGGTAATATTGTTTCTACTTCGCTATTCTGGGTTTCTGCTACATTAAATGATAAATTTTGAGAAGGACTGTTATTCGTTTGTTCTCTTTGTTCTAGTACTGTCACAGAATCTTGTCCATCAATACTTTCAGTTGTATCGGCATTGTTTTCTGTTGGTAATATTGTTTCTACTTCGCTATTCTGGGTTTCTGCTACATTAAATGATAAATTTTGAGAAGGACTGCTGTTCGTTTGTCTTCTCTGTTCTACCATTGCCAAAAAACCCTGTCCATCAATACTTCCATCTGGATTAACAAAACTAGCAATTTCTTCACTTGTAAACGAAACTATTGTTCCATCAACACTCAAAATTAAGTCGCTACCATACATAGATGAATTTAAACCAACTGTTGATATATATGTTGAAATTAATACATCTGGTAATTGAGAAACTTTTTCTGTAAACACATAAGGTTCACCTGTTATTATACTTTGTACAAAGTCTCCCATAATTAATTGAACAGTTTCTTCTTTCATTTCGGAAAGTGGAGAAGTAATTAAAAGTGTAATCAACTTCTCTTTAAAAGTTAAAGTTGCCCATGATGCTAAATTAGGAACTCCACTTGATAAACCCATTATTCCTCCCATCATAGTTTCTGTAGCAACTTCCATTGCACCATTAGCAAGACCAGCTAACATTGCCTGCTCATAATAAGATCCACTTCTCATCTGCTCACGATACGTTCCACCTGCACAAGATGTAAACATGGCAAGTAGGCCAGCCCATTTCATTCCTGGAATTGTACTTAATAATATTGATGGTACCATATTTCCAGATGAAATACCAGCACTATAAAAATTAGTTAAAACATATCTAGCATATTTTTCTCCTCCATCTATTTGACTCATATAAGTAGCAAATTCTTCTGCTTGTTCTCGTGTTATATCCCCTCTTACAACCAAAATATCATAGTATCTAACTGGAACGTTAGTATGACTCATCATATCTGATATTTCTTGATGTTGTTCGGGTGTTATCACCCCATTTTTTTCTAATTCTATCAAATCTTCTTCTGTTACTTCAGCATAAGAAGCAACTACTACTTGTAATAAATACTGTATAGTTTGAATTTCATAATCATTTACTGTCATTGTATAATCACCAGTTACTAGAGAATAATTATTATCAAACCATAAACGTAATCCTTCAGTTCCACCTGTAATATAAGCTGTAAGACATTCAGCAATTTTTCCAGGTTGACTTAATATAAATTCAAATTTTTGATAACCAAGTTCTGTTCCTAAAATGGCATTATAAGAACGAATTTCTAAAGCATTCATTAATTTATATGCTTCATCCCTTCCTTGGGTTTCATATATATAACTAAATACTCTTTTTTCTTCAGCAGACATATATTTATAATCTATTGTTAGAATCCGTTCTAAATCCTCCAAAGCAGTTGTACCTTGAAAAATTTCTTTTGATGCCCAAATTAAATATTCTCCATAAAACATATCAATTATTTCTATATCACTTTTATTTTCAAAATTTGAATTATTTTCTCTCAAATATTCAATAATTAAAATCCAATCAAAACCAGTTTCTTGATTCTCTAGACAATACCAACCAGCAACTTGAAATACATCTTCTATAGAACAAGTTTTTAAATCTATTCCCTTATCGTTGGCATAAATTAATATTTCTTCCAAAAATTTTGTTGCAATCAAATCAGGATTGTTAAAATATTCTATATATAATTGTTGAAATTCTATTTCATTACTTTCCGTTTGTAAATTAATTCTACATTCTCTAATTTCTGCATTAAGAGTATAAATATCATTATTTAATTCTTCTATACGACTGTCAATTTCTGTTATGGATCCATCCAAAAAAGCTTTAGCCTCTTCACTACTTGAAAATGTTTTGTCTTCTCCTCCTATTGTAATTGTGTATACTTCGCCATCTATGGGATAATATACTGTACCTCGTTGAGTTTCTAAACTTTCCCTTTGCTCTTCTAATTCTTCAATTTCATCACTTTTGCTCTCTATTTCTTCTTCTTTTTTTTCTATTTCTTTTTTATTGTAATATTTATAATAAAACAAAATAATCATATAAGTATCACCAGCTTCAATATATTTCAATACTTCAGCCATTTCTTCTTCTGTTAATCCTAATTCTAAAAATATCTGCTCATATTGGTTAGCATCATATTGACTCATTAATTGAAGTTCATTAGCAAAATTATATGGTTCTGTCGAACTAGAAGTTGACATGCCTAAAACATTATCTAATGGTATAGTAGAATTAAGATTTGCTGGAATTGACAATCCTAAATCAATTGAATCAATATCAGATACTAATCCATTTATATCTTCTATAACTTTTTTACTTTCTTCTATTTCTTTAGTTAAATCTTCTATTATTATTTTTTTGGTTACACTTTTTATTTTCTCATTTAATTTTGTATAACCAAAATCTAAATTTCTATTTGCTTCAATTAAAAAACTATTTGCTTCAACTAAAGAATCAATCATACGATATAATACTTCATCATTATAAATTTTAGCCATTAATTATACCTTCCTTTTTATGGATTATTTTGTGCATTTTGTAAATATACACTTTGATTATAGATTTTTGTTTTCTCTTTTTGAATATTATTTTTTTCTACGTTTAAATAACTTATTTTATCTACTAAATCTTTTTTTAAATTTTCTACGCTTTCAAATCCAACTATTTTATTTAATTCTTTAATACATTCTTCTAACTTTTGAATTGCTGAATCAATATCCTCTATGGCCAAATCATATTTTTTTAATTGACTATTTGCATTTTCTCTATAATTTATATCATTCATACCATCACCTACTATTTCTATAAACACTCATTTTAAGAAAATCAAGTAAATTTACTTGATTTTTTTAAAATTAGTATTTAATATTGAAGGATTATCAATATTAGTAGAACGTAAATCGTATTCCTCTTTCACACTATTGATATTTTTAATTATTTCATCTAATGATGGATTAAACGATTCAACATAAAGATTTTTAATCTTACTTAAATTGCCTTCTACTGTTGGTAAAAATGATGATTCTCCTAGAGATGGTGCTTTGGCTGAATAATTATCAATAGCAGTTTTTATTTCATTAACATTCTTTTCAATAATATTTAAAAGCGCTGCCATTCGCACAGTATCTACATATTTTGTCATGTTTTCTCTCCTTTCTTTTTATTATTCTGTATAAACTTTAAGTATTTTAATTATTTCATCAAAATACAAATCTGTTTGTGTTATTGTATTTTCGTTTTGAGTTTTTAATTCACTCATTAAATTATTTTGTTCTGATAACCATTTTTCACTTTTTTCATCTTGCCAACATTCTTTTAAAGTTGTTAATTGACTATCAATAGAAGCTATTCTTTGTTCAATTGTTTTTCTCAAAGCTTCTAATTCACCTTTTTCTTTTGATAAACTCTCATCACGAATATCTATTACAGCCATTTAAATACCTCCTTTCTTTTTTCATATTACCTATTATCATATTGGCATTTTCATTTTATCATATTAATAATAAAAAAATCAAGTCTTATATTTTTGAGTTTCGTTTTTTTTTTATTTTTTTAGTAAATAATTTTAGTGAAATCCTCTTTTTAATAAACTCATTCTTTTTATATAACGCCTAAAATCCAGTAAAACTGGCATTTTTTTAAACTTTACATTTTTTTATTTGATGATTTACACTTTTTACCATTACCCCAATAAGTATTCTTAAAGCTTTAGTTCTAGTTGCTTATATTTTTCATTATGTGTTATATTTTGCAAATTTTTTATTCCAACTTTGGCAAATTTTAATATTTCATATATTCCTTGAGCGATTTGTCCAAAATAAACAATACATTTTTCCTTTAGTTGTAAAGATCGTTCTAATATTATAGAACTCAACAAATTTGATTCCAACTAGTCGATATGTACATTTGAATATAACATTACTATTGTTAAAAACATGTTAAGGTTTCTTATTCCTTTTAAACGACTTAATAATGATAACTCCCATTTATAACTTT
>JAQXRJ010000067.1 GCA_029218465.1 bacterium
GGATTTTTGCTGTTTTTCTTCAGAAATATTCTACGGGATACCCGAAAAACGAAAAAAGAGGCATTAACCTCTTTTTTGCAGAATGATTTTGTAAGTTATTTATCGAGCTCGTACTCGCCGCGGTATGTTTCCTCATCGGAGCGGTTTATCCACTTGCCGTCGGTGAAGTCGGGAATTTCAACAGGCATGCCGCCCATGGAAATGGACTTTTCCGACAGGGGGGTTATAGCCATCCAGGAGGCTGTGTCGTATGTGTCGATCGGCGGGTACTTTCCGTCGCGGAGAGATGTGAAATATGCGTCGAACACGAGCCAGTCCATACCGCCGTGACCGCCGCGGATACCGATCTCCTCGAAGTTCTTCCAGAGCGGATGATCCCATTCCTTGCGGAACTCAAGAGCGTTGTTGTAGAAGTCGCGGGATTCGTGACTGTACCCGTCGAGGAATATTCCGTTGCAGTCTTCGCTGTAATATCCCCTCGTGCCGCGGACAGTGAATCCTCTGGAGTAGTTGCGGGGGAGGGTGTTGTCAAGAGTGAGCGTGATAAGCTCGCCGCGCGCGCACTTTATATTTGTCTTGACGATGTCGCCCTGACGGAAATTGAAAGAGCGGAGCTCGGGGTTTACTTTTTCGTTCCGGCGCGCGTATTCGTTAAGACCCATTGCGGAGGACGCCATGGAGGACAGCGTCATCATACGGTTTCCGCGGTTGATATCGAGAATCTTCGCGATCGGTCCGAGCTCGTGGGTCGGATAGTTGTCGCAGCAACGGTTTTTGAAGTTGCGGAGCCTGTAATGTCGGTTTTCTTCGCCGAAAGCGATCTCCTCACGGAGGTCGTGCTGGTAGCCGCCCTCACAGTATACGATGTCTCCGAAGAGACCTGCGCGCACCATTTGCATGACCATCATTTCGTTCCTGTCGTAGCAGCAGTTTTCAAGCATTACGCACTGAATTCCCGTGCGCTCGTACGTGCGTACGAGATTCCAGCAGTCGTCGAGGGCATAAGCGCCGCCGACCTCTGTTGCGACCTGCTTGCCGCAGTTCATTGCGTGTATTGCCGCGGGGATGTGGTTATCCCACGCAGAGGAAATGATAACAACGTCAACGTCGGGCTGCTCGATCAGCTTGCGGTAATCCGTCGTGCCCTTGGCATCCCAGTTCTTTTTGTCCTTGCAGAGCTTCTGTGCCGCCGCCACTCTGTCTTCATAAACATCGCATACCCAAGTTACTACGGTGTCATCGCGTTCCGTGAGAATACCCTCGAGGTGTCCCATTCCGCGGTTTCCGCAACCGATAAATCCTACTCTGAATTCAGCCATTTTTCTACTCCTGATAGTGCCGCCGGGAAAGAAACCGCTTTCCCGATTTCGACAAAAAATTGTTGATGAACACAAACCCCGTTCATTTTACCACATTATATCACAAGGAACGCGAATGTCAACAATGATTTTTACATTTTTGTTTTCCGTGATCATTTCAGTTTGCACGCGCACCCCTTGCAATTTATTTTTTTATATGGTAAAATGAAAAAGAATATGAAAAACGATCCTGCGCAAGCAGAGACGTGGCGCGGCTTGCCCGGCGCACGGTTGTCCGGCAAATGTTTGCCGACAGGAGAGAAGCCGCCTTTAATCGCGGGATGAGAGTAAGAATAAGAAGTAAGAATAAGAAAAAAGCTTGTGCCGGAGCGACCGGAAGATAACTCAAAACAATTACGCCGCATGACCGAAAGGAAATAAAATGGCTCAGACTAAAAAAACGACAAAAGGAACAGAGGGAAAAACTCAGGCAAGGCGCAAAGCCTCCCCCGCGAATAAGCCCGCGGAACAGAAGAAAACAAAACAGCAGAACAGCGCGTTTGTCGGCAAGGCAGTACCGTAAGTTCTCGCTGTTTTTGCGGTTCTCATTTCGGGGTGCATCGTGTTCGGCGAGGGCTGGTTCGGCGCGGCGGTGAAGGATGCCATGACGGGTATTTTCGCAGGCGCCGCGTACGCTTTTCCCGTGGTTCTGATAATCCGTGCGGTTCTCTGGAAGAGGGACGCGGAAGAGGGACTGCGCGGCAGCCGCACGGCGTGTACGGTCATCGTTTTCCTGCTTGTGACCATGCTTCTTCATGTCGTCGGCGGAGGAGATTCGTCGTTCAGCGCGGCGACCCACTACGAAAACGGCAAGGCGCTTATAGGCGGCGGATTTGTCGGCGGTATGCTCGGTCAGCTTCTGAACGGGAGCATCGGCAAAACCGGGAGCCTGATAATCATTATCGCGGCTATCGTTCTGCTTTCGCTTTATGTGGCAGGCGTCACGCCGCGTGGGGTCTTTATTTTCATCGCTTATAAAATCAAGTTCGCAAAAGAGGAACGTGAAAAAAAGAAAGCGGAACTTGCGGAGAAGCGTCAGAATCATCCCACAAGGAGTCAGCTAAGAGAAGAAGAGTATCTTGAATATCTCAGAGAGAAAAAGAGACGTGAGAGAGAG
>JAQXRJ010000068.1 GCA_029218465.1 bacterium
ATTATAATAATTGTTAATACAATTGGAATTATTAATATAATAATCGCTGATTTCTTGTAATTTCTATCAATTTCCTTATCTTCATCAGAATATTTATTTACATTTTTTCTTACTTTAAACAGAATAAGTATTGGTAGTACAAAGTCGATTATAGCCTTTAAATATTCACTTGGATCGGGCACTATTGGGACTATATACTGGTATAATGAAAAAATCAATAAGTAAATAATAACCGGCATAAAGCCAACTTTTATATTAATATATGTTGCAAAAATATTAACAGTTATACTAGGGAGTAATACAAGAGCGATAAAAAGAAATAAATCGTGCATGTTTGACATTTTTAAAATACTTAAAGCTGACAATATATCTATCATGATAAATAATAAAGTTGTATATATAATTAAAAATTTATTATTTACAGATTTAGTTAAAATTAATTTTCTTAAATGTTCTTTAAAAACTATTTTTAATATAGTTGGAATTATAAAAATTGTTAATCCATATAATGTTAAATAATTATTATTTTCAGCATAGCCAATTATAATTCCAAGTAAATAGTATAGTATTAAACATATCATCGAGTACACAAATACATCAAATGTTACTAATTTGTTTAAACGCTTATTTTTCTTTTCAAAACCTAATACAAGAAAAAATATAAAATCACATATAAATAGAATAAATGGTAATACATAAACATTTGATAAACTGGAGTTAAAACTATTTAATATTATTAAAAACAAAAGAACTGTTTCAAATAGAAATATCGTATAATAGCTCTTTATTCTTCTCTTTTTCATTTTGTTTCATTCCTTTCTTAATTTATCAAACATAAAAGGTTTTATCTCCAATTTACATAATCTAATAAATTACCTGTTTCCGCAGGACTTTTTCCATTATTCCTTTGACCCCAAGTTGAATAATTTGTAAATGCTATAATTGTTTCTTCTTTTTCATTAGTATTTATATAAGTATTATCATAACTTAAATTTTCATCATAAAAGCCATAATTATACCAATTATCATTATTACTTCCAACAATCCATATGTTCCACTTTTCAGTGTGAATATCATCCTTAGTTAAAGATAATGCATCAGAATCATCAACTTCAAAGGAGCCTAAAGAAGAAAACTTTGCAGAATATATAGTTATTTTATCACTACATCCAGTAGCTTCATTTCCAAAGTCTAAATTATAATCGTTAATATCAGTATTGACCTTAATCCAATCAATCATTTTCATAAATTGATCTTTTGTTTTAGCATTTTGCTTACTAGGATTAAGAGACTGAGAAGGCCCTATAATCATGGCCATATAGTCAATACCTTGTCTACCTCTATGGGCAAATGACCATTCATTGGTTTTATCTTTTTTTACAAGAAAATTTTGATATACTGTACCAGTTTCTGTTGCATTTAACTCAATAAAATTGTTGCCATCCTTGACATATGCATAAGGATTTATCATATCTTTGGCAATCAAATAAGCATTTTTTCCTTTTTCAAAATTTCCTATTTCCACTTTTTTATCAATAGCGGTTGTTGACCAGCCAATTCCAATGTTCGGACTACTACTATTTTCAGCATTAAAATGCGCGTAGGCTTTTTCTGAAATATCTATATCTTCAAACGAACCATTAACTACTTGTTCATTATCATTTATACTAAATGAAACTTTATCTATTAAATTACCATATGATAAATTTGATTTGACAGATAATACTGAACAAAGCGCAAATACTATTTCATTTGAAGTTGATGTATAACTATCACTATACTCAAACCATTTTGAATTATTACTTGATATAATCCAAATATCCCACTCTTGTGTATGAACATCATCATATTCATAACTAAACAAATCATTGGTATCACCTTCAAAACTTCCAGATGAATCAAAAGTAGTCGAATATATTTTATATTTTGTTTTTTTAGTTGGAACTTTTAAATCAATTGTGTTGTTATTAAGTAACCATTTAATCATAGCATTAAATTGGTCATCACTTGATGTATTGGCTTTTTTAGGTTCATTTTCTTGATGATTTCCAATTATAAGCGCCATTACCTCTTGTCCACCTCTACCCCTATGATGTAAATTCCAATTATATGTTTCACCTGCTGTTACAGAAAAGTTTTGAAATAAACTTGCTTTTTCATTAGCATTTATTTCAGCAAATTGATTCCCATCTGGAACAGTGGAATCTACTACATTTTCAAAAGTCACATTAAGATGTTCATTATTATTATTATTAATTTTAGCAACTTCAATTTGATTTGATATTGAAGTAGTATTCCAAGATACAACTTTTTCTGAAGAGATGTATGCATAACTTGAATTTATAGTTGGTGTTTCAAAGCTGCCATTTTCAATGCTATATGAAATATATTTTATATAAACTGGCTCTGTTATATTTTTTATTGTTATTAGTCCATCTTTATTGGTATAATCACTCACTCTTTTACTACCCATATAAATTCTTATATCAAATTTCTCTCCAGTATACCTAAATGTCAAATCACTAGTATTGATTACTTCACTTGGACAGTCAGCTATATTTTGTGCGACCGTATCTTCAACATAGACTTTTTGGTAATTTTGAAAATTAAAATCTAAAACGAAATTATTTTCAGTACTATTTGAATCATAGCTTCCATCTTTCCATTTTACTCTTAAAATAATTTGTTTTTCAATTCCTAAAGTACAATTTAAAGTTTCTTCTTCTAAAACGCATAATTTATCTTCTAAATTATAATCAACTAACTCATAATCTAAATTATCATTACTTAAAGAAAAGTCTTTTATACCCATTTCAACTTTTCCTAAATTAGTTATTTTAACCTCATAGTCTATATAAGAGTCTTCATTAGGTAGAATTGCTGTGCCATTTATATTTGTTTTATTATAATTTAAACTTGTAGAATAAGCACCACTATATGCGTCTGACAAATTAACAGAAGTTATTCTTATATCTGCTTTAACTCTTATTGACGCGCTTATATCTTTAATATTTAATTTATCGCTAAACGCAGAAAATCCAATTGATAAACATAATACAAACATTAAAACCGAATAGCTACTAATTATAGATGATTTAAACTTGTTAAAATAATTTCTTTTTAGCATTGCATTCACCCACAGCCTTTTGGTATTTTATTCTAAATATAATTTTATCAAATTACCAAAATTAAGTCTATCAAAATTATATATTTTTTATAATTTTATAAATGGAAATATTAAGTGTCCGCACATTTCATTACCTAAAATGCAAGTTTTCATATATTTAATAATAACATATTTGAACTTTTGTAATCAAACATTGCTCTTGGATAGTTATTT